>VAYV01000175.1 GCA_005883175.1 Actinomycetota bacterium | reverse complement strand
CCCGTCGCCCAGCGCCATGAACGAGCTCCGGAACGGGTGGCCGTCGATGGTGCCGCGCACCTTGACCAGTCCGCGCGTGCCGAAGAACTTCGCCGAGCCCGGCATCACTACGTAGGTCCAACCGCCCTTCTTCTCGGGCTTCTTGAGCGTGGTGGTGAAGCGCTTGTGCAACCTGGCCATGCCGCCTCCTTCCATCCCTGGTTAAGACTGCCCGGGGCCCCCACCATCATCGGTCGGCCGATGATTCCACGCACGCCGCCCGGTCTTTACCTTCGATGGCCACGCGAGCCGAGCGCACGATCTCGTTCGTCGTGTGGGGTCCGATCCTGCGCGGCGACATACCGGGCCTGACGGCGCGCGTCTGCAGGCTGCTCGAAGAAAGCGAAGCAGACGTTGCCTTGTGCGAAGTGGTGGACGTCGAGGTTCCCGACGCGGTGACGGTGGAAGCCTTGGCACGCCTTCAGCTGGGTGCGCGGCGCCAGCGGTGTCGCGTGCTGTTGCTGAATGCGTCGGAGGAGTTGCTCGGCCCAGTTGCCTTTATGGGTCTGAGCGACGTGATCGCAGGCTGACGCTTACGCGTCGAGGTGCATCGGCAGACCGAAGAGCGGGAACAGCCGCTCGGTCGACAGGAAGAACGTGAGCTCTTTGATCTTGCCGTCTTGGATGTCCAGGACTTGCAACGCCCAGGGCGTGTAACCGCCGTCCGGGTCGATCTTGTACTGGCCGAACGCCGGCTGGCCGTTCGCCGACACCGTCGGGATGACACGCGAGCCCTTGCAGCCGATCCCGGGGCCCCACCACCACGCGAAGATGTCGTCGCGGCCCTGCAGCCACATGTCGAACGGCGGCATCGACTGGATCGCGTCTTCGCGGATCAGCGAGGTGAGGGCATCGATGTCGTAGGCCTCGAACGCCTTGACGTACCGTTCGAGCAGCCCTCGGTCGACCTCAGATAGGTCCGCTGTTTTGGCGTCGGTGCTTTCGATCTTGGCGCGCGCGCGCTGCAAGGCGCTGTTGACCGAAGCGACGGACGTTTGGAGCAGCTCTGCGACTTCCGTGGCTTGCCACCTCAGGACCTCGCACAGGATCAGCGTTGCGCGCTGGCGCGGCGGGAGGTGCTGGAGGGCCGCTACGAACGCGAGGCGGATCGTGTCCTTGGCGACGGCGGCGTCGGCGGGGTCGGGCAGTGGTTCGAGCCAGGTCGCTTCGGGTTCGGTGTGGAGGTTCTCTTCTATTGGTGCCTGCGCCGGGCCCAGGTCCATCGGGCGCGCGCGGCCCTGCGGGCTCTTCAGCATGTCCAAGCAGACATTGGTGGCGATGCGGTAGAGCCACGAGCGCAGGGACGAGCGCTCTTCGAAGCGGTCGAGCGCGCGCCAGGCGCGCACGAGGGTGTCCTGGACCGCATCCTCGGCGTCGAACGGCGAGCCGAGCATCCGGTAGCAGTACGCGGTCAGCTCGGCCCGATGCTGCTCGAGCTCGCCGAAGTCCGGCGTGGTCGTTGCAGAGGCCTTGTCCATCGGCAGGGATGCTACGCGTCCCTGCGGCATCGCCGCCATGTCCCTTACGACTGGTCGATGTGTCGGGATTCATCGGTCCTTGGCAAGAAATCTCAGGCGGCTGGTCCGGATCTGCTTCCGAATACGCGACTAGATCGGGACCAGCCCAGCCGCGATAAACTTCCGCCCGTGCGCTCCCGGGGAGGCCTCACCGCGTCGTCCGTGCTGGTCGACGGGCTGCTCGTCTGCGCCGTCCTGGCGGCGGCCCTGGTCCCGATGTTCGCCTGGCGCTACACGTGGCACGTGCCGATCGACCTGGGCGTCTACCGAGCCGGCGGGGACGCGGTCGTGCACGGCAAGACACTGTACGAGCACGCGTTCGGCGCGCACTTCAACATGCCGATCCGGCTGCCGTTCACGTACCCGCCGTTCGCGGCGATCGTGTTCATCGTGCTGGCGATCTGGCCCTGGCGATGGGCGATGATCGGGTGGTTCGTGGTGTCGTTCCTCGCCTTCGCGTACCTGGTGCGCGAGGGCTTCGCGCCGCTCATCGCGCGCTTCCGGCGTCATTCGGTCTTGGTTGTGGCCTGCCTCTGCGCGGTGCTGTTGTGGATCGTCTCGGTCACCGACACGCTGTGGTTCGGGCAGGTGAACCTCGTGTTGGCCGCTGCGGTGCTGTTCGACCTGTTGCGCGTTCGCCGCGGGCGAGGCGTGCTCACCGGCCTGGCAACGGCAATCAAGATCACGCCCGGCCTCTTCATCGTCTACCTATTCTTCAGCCGGCAGCGCCGGGCCGCTTGGCGCGCGCTTGCGACGCTGGCGGTGTGCTGGGGCGGCGCGGCGCTGATCTTGCCGTCGGCCTCGGCGAAGTATTTCTTCCACGACGCGTTCAAGGTGAGCAGGCCGGGGCCGCCCGGCTTCTTCAGCAATCAGACGTTGGACGGATTCATCTCGCGGTACCACGGGCCGCACTGGTTGTGGATCCCTGTGGGCTTGATGGTCGGTGCGTACGGCTTGTGGCGCGCGCGGCGCGCGCACGAAGCCGGCGACGAGCTGACGGCGATCGTCCTGGTCGGTCTCACGACGCTGCTGATCGCGCCGATCTCGTGGTTTGCGGCCGGCGTATGGATCGTGCCCGTCATCGGTTTGGTGCTGGGCGATGCTTCGTCGAGGCGTCGGGTCGTGTGGGCGGCCGTGGTTTTCGCGTTGTTCTGCGCGCGGCTGCCGATGCTCGGCGAGAAGGTGGTGCGCGTGTGGCAGACGCCGGTGATCGGCCACATCCTCGAGAGCGCGTACGTCTACGTGTACGCGGCCCTGCTGTGGTTCCTACCGATCAGGTCGGCGCAGCAGAGGGATGAGCCGACCGCGGGCCAAGGTCAGTCGATGACAGCGATCACGTCTCCTTCTTGAACCACGCCGCCTTCTTGCACGTTGACCGACGAGACCGTTCCGTCCACCGGAGCCTCGACCGGGATCTCCATCTTCATCGACTCGAGGATTACCAGCGTGTCCCCGCTCGCCACCGCAGCGCCGGGCGTCACCAACACCTTCCACACGTTCGCGACCATCTCCGCTTCGACGTTTGTCGCCATCTCAGCCCCGCGCCGGCAAGCTCATCTTCGCGCGCGCTTCGGCGGCGGTAGCGACCTCGCGCCCCGTCGATCGGATGATCGAAGCGGCGGCCGCGGCCAGCTCGCCGTTGGACGTCGCCATCTCACCGGACGGCAGGTAGAAGTTGTCCTCGTAGCCGACGCGCACGTTCCCGCCCAGCGTGGCGGCGGCGGCGGCGAGCTTCCACTGCTCGTGCGACACGCCGATCACGCCCCAGTCCGACCCCTCCGGCAGCAGCGACTTCATGAACGCGAGTGACTCGGTCGTCGGCAGCGCGCCGCCGACCACGCCCAAGATCAGCGAGTAATGGATCGGCTTGCGAAGCACGCCCATGTCGATCAGCGGGTACGAGTTCCCGATGTGCCCCGAGTCGAACGATTCCAGCTCGGGCTTGACGCCCACGTCGTTCATCGTCGTCAGGAACTTCATGATGTCGCTGAATGGGTTGCTGAACACCATGTCGAACACGAAGTCCTTCCGTTTCGGCGAGTACTTCGCATAGTTCATCGACCCCATGTTGAGCGCGCCGATGTCCGGCTTCAGCTCGCGGATGTGCGCGATGCGCTCCTCGACCGGGATCCCGACCGAGCCGGTCGAGAAGTTGATGATCATCTCCGGGACTTGGGACAGGATCGCGTCGCGGATGTCCTTGTAGGCGCCCACGCGGTGGGTCGGCGTGCCGTCCGGCTCGCGCGCGTGGATGTGGACCATCGTGCAGCCGTTCTCGAACGAGCGCTTCGACTCCGCCGCGTACTCCTCCGGCGTGTACGGGATGTAGGGGCACTGCGCGCGATTCGCGGCGACGCCCGACAGCGCAACGGTGATAACCGACTTATCCTCGAGTCCCATCCTGTCCCCTTTCAGTTCGCGCGATATTAGTCCTCGGTGCCGGGCGGAAGCCCAACCATCAGCGCTTCAACCAACGCCCACTCCAACGCACTCAGGTACACATACAGGTTGTGCTGCGGCGCCTTCGGGTCGTCCGGTGGCAGTGGGTCGTGGTCCATGTCCTCGGTGACGTCCAGCCGCGTGCCGAGGACCAAGCGCGCGTCGTTCACCAACGCGAGCCACGCCTGCGCCACGTCTTCCTGGAGGCGCGCGCTCCACGTCCCGCGCTTGTTCTTCCCGCGGTCGATCGACTTCACGACCGCCTCGGCCGCGTTGCGCTTGCGCGCGAGCAGGTCGTCGCGCGTCAGGACCTCGAACTCCTCGTTGCGGTCGGGGTCGTCCTTGTACGCGGGCGGGAACAGCCGGCGCAGCCCCGGATCCTCGGTCTGCTTCAGCTCGTCGAGGATGTCGTTCGCCACGCGCCGGATGGCCTCGGCCTCCTCGCTGCTGAGCTTCACGTCGAGCGAGCCGTCCCCGCGCGGCATGAAGGGATGCTCGATCATCAATCGTCCTTCTGCATCGTGGCCCACAGGCCGTGCTCGTGCAGCGCGGCGACGTACGCCTCGCAGCGTTCCTTCGCGCCGTTCCAGACCACGGACTTCCCCTCGACGTGCACCTGCATCATCAGCTTGTGCGCCTTCGCGCGCCCGTACCCGAACAGCTTCTGCAACACGTAGGTCACGTACGCCATCAAGTTGATGGGATCGTTCCAGACGATGATGATCCACGGCCGCTCGGGTTCGGCGACCTTGTCGGTGTCCGGCGTCTCTTCCTTGACCGGCGCGGTGATCGTCTCGGCGCGCGCGAGCACTGGAAAGGGCAGCGGGGGGTTGAGCACTCGAGAGATCATGGCGAAAACGCTCCACGGACGGCCGCCAAGAGCTTGAATTCAAGATGGGTCAGAAAGAGATACTGATTTCGCGGCAACCGATCTGGGTGATCGGGCGACGCGAAGCGCCTGATCTCGCCGCGTCTGGTCTCGCCCTGTTGTATGTTTAGCCGGGTTCCCATGATCAGCCGCGCGTCATCCAGGAAGCCCAGCACGTTTAGCGTGTGCGCACGGTCCGTACGGATCTTGAACGACGCCAGACCGGGCTTCCCCGTGTTGAATACAGAGATAGCCCTCGTAGCATCCTCGCGCTTCCTCGCGATCAATCTGCCTCGCGTCTTTTCGACGTATCTCGCCTCTGCCACTGGATCGTCGTCGTACGTCGTTTGAAACAGTCGCCACATCGTTGGTTCGGTGGGCGTGGTGAATAGCTCGATGGTATGTTCCGCAAGATTCCGAAGCCCGTGTGCGTCTTCTCGGTGGCTTAACAAGATCTCGATAACGTCACCGCCTAACGCGATCGCATCGGGAATCCGGATGCGCTTCGGTGTCCTCAAACGTTTCATCTACACGCCTCTTACGATCGTCGTCCTGAGGCCGTAAGACTGGAACAACTCGGCGAACTCTTCGGCTTCGTCCTGAGTTCTCTTTCGGACGTCGAAATGACCCTCTGCTTGGGCTTCGCGTGTGAAGGATTGAGCCTCTTCCCCCCTGCACCCGAGGACTTTCTCGATGACGTGGTCGACGTAGACTCGAAGCGTGATTGGGTCGTCGTGCACTCGCACGATCCAGTCCAACGCGGCCTCACTCATTTTCGAATCCTAGACCGGCAGAACTCCGTGCTTTCGCCACGGCCGCTCGATCGTTTTCGTTTCCGAAAGCGCTAGCGCCTCCGCGATGATCTTGCGCGTGTCGGCGGGATCGATCAGGTCGTCCAGGAACGACCACCCCGCCGCGACGTACGGGCCGATCTGCGAGCGCACCGCTTCGATCATCTCGTTGCGCTTCGCGTCGCGCTCCTCTTCGGGGATCTTCTCCAGGATCGAGCGGCCGATGATGTTCACGGCGCCCTCGGGACCCATCACGCTGATCTCTGCGGTCGGCCAGCCGACGATCAGGTCGGGCTCGTACGCGCGCCCGTTCATGACGTAGTAGCCGGCGCCGTATCCCTTGCGCATCACGACGGTCACTTTCGGCACGGTGGCTTCGCTGACCGCGAACAGCATCTTGCTGCCGTGGCGGATGATGCCTTGCTTTTCGACTGCAGAACCGACCAAGAAACCAGGGCAATCCATAAGGAAGACCAGAGGGATGTTGAACGCGTCGCACAACCATACGAATCGAGCAGCCTTGTCGGCCGCGTTCACGTCGATCGCGCCGCCGAGGAACATCGGCTGATTGGCGACGACGCCGGCCGGCCGGCCGCCGAAGCGCGCGAAGCCCGTGACGATCGAGCGCGCCCACTCCGGCTTCATCGCGAAGAAGTCGCCATCGTCGGCAAGCAACTTCATGACCTTGCGCACGTCGTACGCCTGTCGCGGGTTGGCCGGGACGATGTCGTACAGCTCTTCGCAACGCCGCTCGATGGGATCTCTTAGGTCGCCTTTGATCGGCGGCTTCTCGCGGTTGTTCGGCGGGAAGAACGAAAGGTAGTGCCGGATCGCGTCCAGGCACGCGTCGTCGTCGGCGACCTCAAGGTCGGCGACGCCGGAGATCTTGTTGTGCACCTGCGAGCCGCCCATCTCTTGCTCTGTGACGTCTTCACCGACTGCAGCCTTGACCAAGTGCGGGCCCCCGAGCGCCATCGACGAAACGCCCTTCACCATCGGCACGAAGTCGGCCAAGCCGGGGATGTACGCGGTTCCCGCAGCGCCGGGGCCCATCATCGCGGCCACCTGCGGCACGACGCCCGACATGATGACTTGCTCGCGGAACAGCTCGCCGGTGCGCGCGAACATCGAGCCGGCCGCTTCTTGGATGCGCGCGCCGGCGGAGTCGATGAGCCACACGATCGGCATGCGCTCGCGGAGCGCCAGCTCGCGCATGCGCGCGGCTTTGAGCTCGCCAACCATGCCCATCGAGCCGGCCATCACCGTGAAGTCGTACGCGACCAGACACACGCGCCGGCCGTCGATGCGGCCGATGCCGGTGACGACGCCGTCGGCCGGCGTGAACTTGCCTTGCATCTGCGGCGACTGCGACTGCTGGTGGCCGAGCAGTGCCGTTTCGGTGAACGTGCCGGCATCGAAAAGCCGCTCGACACGTTCGCGAACGGTCAGCTTCCCCAGGGAGTGTTGGCGCGCGACCTTGTCGGCGCC
>VAYV01000174.1 GCA_005883175.1 Actinomycetota bacterium | reverse complement strand
GCGCAGGTGCGTCGGGCGCGATCTTCGGCATCATCGGGGCGGGGCTCGCGATGGTTCTTTGGAACCGCGATCGCCCCGGGATGCGCGCGCAGTTGCGAAGCTGGATCTTCCTGATCGCAATCAACCTCTTCATCGGAGTTGAGACGCCGGGCATCGATCTTCGCGCACACATCGGAGGCTTGATCGGGGGCTTCGTTATCGCTTCGGCGCTCGAAGGGGCGGCCAAGCAACGCGGAGGCGCGCGACGGGCGCTTCAAGCGGGAGGCTATATCGCAGTTGTCGTTGCCTCGTACATCCTGACGTCGGCGCACGTCGTCTAGCCCTACGCGGCCGCGATCTCCGCCGGCTCGCCGAGCTTCCGGCCGTGGCGCGCAAGCAGCGCCGACCCGGCGATCGCGCACGCGAGGCCCGCCGGAAGGATCACCGCATCGATGCCGTGCGGATACTTCTCGTGATACAGGGCGAAGCCGGCGATCAGCGGCCCGATCGACTCCGGGACCGATAGCGCGGCCATCACCGACGCAGCGTTCCCGCGCTGGAATCCTGCTTGGAGCAAGGAAAGCGAACCGAGCGATACGGCCAGCAAGAGATACGGCGCCGGGCTTGCCAGCAAGTGCGGCACGGCGGCGAAGCCGCGGTTCGCGAAACCGTCCCCGATCTCCTTCGAGAAGATCGCGACCCCGGCGAACCCGAATCCCGACGCGGCGCCGTACGCGACACCCGTCCGCCACCGGAGCGTGAGCGCAGCGGACACGGCCGCGACGATCACGATGAGGAACTGCACGCTGAAGCGGAGCGCTTCGTGAGACGCCGTCGAGCCCGCCTCGGCGGCTCCCGCTGCTGCTGCACCGGCGGCCACGAGCGCAACCCCGACGAGCTCAGACGTGCGGAACCGCTCGTGGAGGAAGCGCACGCCTAATACGACGAGAACCGCCGAGCCCGTCGCGAGCAAAGGGACGACGAGCGCGACGGGTGCGAGGGCGAGCGCGGCGACCTGACCGACCCATGCGAACGTCGACAACACGGTTGCGGCCAGCCACACCTTGCGTTTCGCGAGCGCGCGCAGCAGGTGCTTCGTGCCGATGGCAACCTCGACCGCTTCGCGCTTCTGCAGCGCGGCGCCGAGGTTGTACGCGACGCCGGTGGCGACGGCGATCAGCGCGCCTGCGACGATCACGCGCTACGACGAAGAAGCGGACGGGGACGGCGAAGATTCGGACGGGGACGGCGCGCGTTTCAAGTACTGATTCGCGATCCACCCCGACTGCTTCTTGTAGGTCACGTGGTACCACGTGTACCCGGCGTTCTTGCGACTCTGTCCGTCCGCGTGGACGGTACTCCCGTTCGCGACACACATCAGGATGTTCACGCCGGGTTCGGGGGCCTTCCGCATGTTCACGCACGGCGTGGCCGTCACCGTGTAGTCGCCGGCAAGGGCCGGCGTCGGCTTTGCGGAGACGGTCGGCGTCGGGGCCGACGAGCTCGCGGCCGGTGCCTTCGAGCCGCCGCCGCACGATACGAGGGCAACGATCAGTACCCCGAGAACGGCGGCGAGCCGCGTGCGCGTGCCCATGTCCTCGCAACCATATGATGACGCGCCATGAGTGACCAGCCTCGGTCCCCGCGACGACCACGGGTCGCTTTCGTGCTCGGCGGGGGCGGTCACAACGGCGCGTACGAGGTCGGCATGTTGCGCGCGCTCTTCGAGCACGGGATCAAACCGAACGTCGTCGTCGGCACCTCGGTCGGAGCGATGAACGGGGCGGCGGTCGCGGCCTCGCCGACCCTCGAGACGGTGGAGCGGCTGCGGAACGTCTGGCTCACGCTGAACGAAGATCAGATATTCGGCGGCTCGATCCTGGCCGGGGCCGCGAACCTCGTTCGAACGCGCACGTCGCTGCACTCCAACCGCGCGCTCCGAGCCATGATCGAGCAGCTTCTCCCCGTCACCACGTTCGAAGAGTTGCAGGTCCCGTTCCAATGCGTCGCGGCGTCGATCGAGCGCGCGGCGGAGCACTGGTTCCACGAAGGGCCGCTCGTCGATGCGATCCTCGCAACGGCGGCCGTTCCCGGCGTCTTGCCACCGGTCGAGATCGGCGGCGAGCACTTCGTCGACGGCGGGATCGTGAACAGCATCCCCATCTCGCGCGCGGTCGAGCTCGGCGCGAAAGAGATCTATGTTCTGCAGGTCGGCCGCGTCGAGGCTCCCCTGGCGCCGCCCAAGACGCCGGTTCAGGTCGCGCTGGTGGCATTCGAGATCGCGCGCAGGCACCGCTTCGCGCGCGACCTCGCGACGCTTCCCAAGGGCGTCGTCGCGCACGTCCTCCCCAGCGGCGAGCCCCAGCGGCCGAGCCTCCGCCAGCTCAACTACCGAGACTTCCGAGCGGTGGCCGGCCGGATCGCGCGCGCGTACCGTGCGGCCGGCGAGTATCTCTCCACCTTGCCTGTACCGAAGTCCTGAGGAGATATCCTCCCGCCAAGGCGGGTGAAGGGACGGGGCTTGGATCGGCTGCCACCTCGCATCGTGCGACGGCTCATCCTTGCGCCGCTCGCGCTCGTCCTGTGCCTCGCGTTGATCGCCCTCTCGCCCCTCTTGATCCTTGCGGCCGCCGTGGCCGATCTGTTCCTCCCGGGGAGCTGGCGCACCGTACGGCTCGTCGCATTCGTCGTCTGCTACCTGGCGCTCGAGGTCGCCGGTCTCGCCCTGATGTTCGTCCTCTGGATCGCGAGCGGCTTCGGTCTGCGCATCCGCTCGGAAGGCATGCAGAACGCGCACTACGGCTTCATGCGCTGGTGGCTCCGGCAGATCAACCACGCCGTTCGGCGATGCTTCCGGCTTTCGATCCACATCGAAGACCCGCCGAGCCCGAAACCAGGACCGATCCTCGTGTTCAGCCGCCACGCCGGGCCCGGGAACTCGCTGCTGCTGATCGGGACGCTGCTCGTCGGCTTCCGCCGGCACCCGCGCATCGTCATGCTCGCGAAGCTCCAGTGGGAACCCCTCTACGACACGATGCTCAACCGGTTGCCGAACCGGTTCATCCGTCACGACCCCGCGCGCCGGGACATCTACACGACCGCGATCGGCGACCTCGCGCGCGGTTTGGGCCAGATGGACGCGTTCGTCCTCTTCCCCGAAGGCAAGGACTTCACGCCGCGGGTCAGGATGCGCGCGATCGAGTACCTCCGCGGCAAGGGCTACGACCGCTCGGCCGTGCGCGCGGAGAAGATGGCGCACGTCCTTCCTCCGCGTCACAACGGCGTCATCGCCGCGATCGATAGCGCGACCGACGCCGACATCGTCCTCGTCGCGCATTCGGTCCTCGAAGACATCGGATCGTTCAAGGACCTCTGGAGCCGGATCCCGCTCGAGCACCCCGTGCATGCGCGCTACTGGCGCATCCCGCCCGCGGAGGTGCCACACGATCGCGACGAAGTCATCGAGTGGCTCTACGTGTGGTGGGAGCGGATCGACCGTTGGATCGAAGAACGCGAAAACGTCTGACCTAAAAAGCGCCCGGTTCGTCCCGCGACCGACCGAAAGGTCCATGGCGTTGCGTCACGTGCTGTCTACAGACGGGGCACGCGGAAGCCGAACCTTTCTATGTACGGAGAGGGAAGGTTTGAATGGCGCGCGCGCCCAGCTCCGGGCCCGCCGGAGCGATATGGAAACTGCCGGCACCGCTTCTCAAAGCAGTGCTGGTCGTCGGCGTTGTCGGATCCACGCTCGGAGCCACGCTGCTCGTCGCCAGCGTCACCGGGGCGTCCGTCGTCAGGATCCCCGCGCTCGCGGGACCGAGCTACGCGCGCGACGTGTCCGGCTTCCATCCGATCAGCACCCATACGCCGAGCGCTCCGGTGCCGACGCCTAACCCGACGGCCAAGCCCGGCTCGCCCCCCCCGTCTTCCAAGCCGTCGACCCCGGGATCTTCGGGACCGGTGCCGACCCAGACGCCGACGCCGTCTGAGTCTTCCCCGTCGCCGCCCGTGCCGAGTCTCTCCGTCGTCATCGCATCTGCGTCCCAGAGCGTGCGGAAGAACAAGACCATCACGTACACGATCACGGTCACGAACACCGGCTCCGGCGCAGCCGACGACGTCGTCATCGAAAGTCACGTGCCCGACGGCACCTCGCTCCTCAGCTGGGTGTGTAACGGATCCACGGTGAAGGCGAACGGTGCGACGTCGTTCACGTGCGGCTCGGTTGGATCCGCTCCGGCGCCCAACCACCCGTTGGTGTTCACCGTCCCGAGCGTGTCGCCCGGGGCGTCGATCACCGAGCACTTCACCGTCGACATCGACCCGAACGTCAAGCACAACTCCGCGATCGTCGACCATGCGCACGCCTACGGGGCGAACGCCGACCTGGCCGACTCGAACATCGTCTCGGTGGTCGTGCGATGAGGCGCCGTTATCGGAACCTTCCCATCTACGCGAAGATCTTGGTCCCGTTCGCGATCCTCATCATCGCGTGGGGCGGTTTCGGAACCGCGATCCTGGCGCACGGCGCGACCAGCGAGGCGCGCGCGCGCGCCACGGCGCAACTGTCGACTGCGTTCGACGGCGCGCGCGCGACGCTCGCTGAGGATGAGCAGAACCTGCTCCAGGCCGTGCGTCTCGGAGCGAACACGCAAGGCGTCGCTGCGGCCGTCGTCGCGCGAGACAAGACCTTGCTCCGCCAGCTGCTCGAACCGATCGCCATCAACAGCGGGCATTCAAGCTTCACGATCATCGACCGGGTCGGCACGGTCCTGTTCGGGGTCGACACGTCCGTGACTCCACCGAAAGCGCTTCGCGCGCGGGCGCTGACCAGTGCACCGATCCTTCGGGCGGCTCGCGGGGAAAGCGACGCGCGCGGAGATAAGTTCGCGGCTCTGACCGCGACCGACTTCTCCGTCGCGGCGCCCGTGCGCGACACGAAAGGCCACGCGGTCGGTGCCGTCGTGGTATCGGACAACCTCCCCGGGGTCGCGGCGCGCATGGGCCGGCCGTCGAGCGCGCGCATCGTC
>VAYV01000189.1 GCA_005883175.1 Actinomycetota bacterium | reverse complement strand
GTACGGCCTGCGGCGGTGGTTCGGCTTATACGGCATCCTCTTCTTCCGTGCGCTCATGCTGCTCGTCGTGTACGCGCTGGTCGCTCGCCTCATCGTGCGCCGCATGGGAAGCGGGATGGGCGCGTGGGTGCTCCTCGGTCTCACCGCGTACGCCGGCACCGTGAACTGGACCGAGCGTCCCAACCTCTTCTCGTATCTGTTCTTCGTCATCACGCTCTTGCTCTTAGACAGGCGGGATCGCGCGATCTGGTGGTTCGTCCCGCTCGCCGTGCTGTGGGCAAACATGCACGGGATGGTGATCATCGGCATCGGTTTGGTCGCCCTGGTCGGCTTGGTGGAATGGATCAAGCACCTCGTCCGGTGGGAAGGCGCCGATGTGCGATGGGCACGGACGCTCGGGGTCGTCTCCATCGCGGGCCTCGCGGGTACTCTCTTGAACCCTGCCGGCCCGAAGCTGCTTACCCATACGTTCGAGCTGATCGCCATCGTCCGCAACCTCGTGACCGAGTGGGCGTCACCCTCGTTCCACGACATCGGCGCGATCATCTTCTTGATACTCGTCCTGGTCGTTCTGGGAACCCTCGCGCTCTCTCCCGACCGAGCAGACCCGACCGACGTCGCTCTCGTTCTCGCGTTCACCTTCCTCGCGCTGCAGGCGGTGAGGAACCTCGCGATGTCCGGGATCGTGCTCGGAGTCGTCGCCGCGAAGTACATGCCGGGCGAGATCGAAACGCTGCGCGGATCGACGCAAGCCAAACGTCAGGTCGGAGCCGGATCTTCGGCGGCCCTCGGCTTCATGGGCCTCGTTCTCGCCGTCGGCGGGCTGGCCATCGTCCTGGCCGCCAGCTTCCCGCGGTCGAACGACTTCAAGGACATCGTGAACAAGACCTATCCTGTGGCCGCGATCGATTCACTGAGGGTTCCCGGCGTTCGCCTGTTCGTATTCGACGTTTGGTCGGGGATGGTCATCGATCGAGCGTGGCCCGAGGCGCTGGTATACGCCGACCTCCGCACCGACATGTACGGGCTGGTGCTCTCCCAGAAATATCAGCGCGCGATCGCTGCATTCCCAGGCGCGACGAAGATCCTGGACCAGGCGTGCACGACCGACGTGTTGCTCCGTTCGAAGGATGCGCTCGCACAGCTGCTCGTGAACGATCCAAACTGGGAGCTCATGCAGTCGGATCGCTTGTCGGTTACCTATCAGCGACGGTCGCCTGCGGCGGGGTGCGACGCCTATCCGATCCCCCGGCTGAAGGGGTCCTAGTACTTCGCGCGCAGAGACTGCAGCGCGCTCGCGAGCGCCAGGCCGGGCCCCGCTTCGCGTGCAAGGATGTCCATCCGATCCAGGTCTTCGTCGCTGAAGTCGTTGCGCCCCATGACCAGAGCAGCGATGCACTCACCGTCCACGTGCACGGGTCCGACCATCAAAGCTTCCGTGCGCGCGCCGGCCACGCCCGCCACAAGGCCACGCGCCAGATCGACCGGCGCGATCAGAACGGGGTCGCTCGAAAGGAGGACCTGAGCGAAAAGCGGGTGCGCATCCTGGACGATGAGGCCTTGCTCGACCCTGCTCAAACCGTGCGACGCAACGATCCGGAACGAACCCGGTTCGTGCCAGTACACGGACGCGATCTGAGGAGAGAACGCCGTCACCGCCTCAGAGAGGAAGGCCTGCGCCATCGCGAGAACGTCTGCCACCTGGGGCAGCTCTTCGATCAACCGCTCGATATCGCGAGCGGCCGTCGCGCCGCTGCGGAGCCGTTGGATGAACGGCGACTCGGCCTGCGCGGCCTCGGCGGCCACGCGACGCCCGAAGCCGCGGCGGCGGCTCGGAGCCGGTTCGGGTGCGCGGCGAGCCTCTTTCGCAGGAGCCTCAGTGGGTCGAGCCGGCATATGCGGGCGCGGTGTCGTGAGACGCTTGCGCAACTCGTTCCGTTCATCTTCGTTTGGAACCTCTGCCGGCTGTTCGGTCCGTGCCGGTCGAGGTGCGAGAGGAGGAGGGGTGACCGCGGGCTGTTGGGCGCGAGCCGTTTGCTCCGACGCCGCGTTCGCCGCCGGCGTTTCAGGCTTCGTGTCTATCGGCGCTCCCGCATCACGTGATGTTTCTTTCGGACGAAGCTCGACAACGACTGCGTCCGGTTCTTCTGTCTGATCTTCGTGCGGCTTCGGCTCTCGCGCGGGCGGAGGCTCGGGGGCGCTCGACACAACCGGCGCTCCTTCGATCGCGGATGCGACCGCGCTTCGGAGATCGTCGAGGGAGAAGGGGCGGAGCACAACCGGAGCGAAGGGCGACGACGGGACGGGTCCCTCCCCCACGACCAACGACGGGATGGTTACCCCCCGCGAGTGAATCTCTTGCGCGATGTCGAGTCCTTCTTCGGTTCCCCCGACGCCGATGAGCACGATCTGAGCACCGCGCGCGACGTCCACGACCTCATCGACGTCACGTGCCGAGGTGATCTCCCAGTCGTCGAGCATGTTGAGGGCGGCCCCGAGCGAGGGGTCGAGAGTGAGGGCAACGACGCGCACGGCGCCTATTTCTTTGCGTGCTTGAAAGCGTTGTAGATCGAGATCATCGCCGGTCCGAGGAGCACGACGAACAGCGACGGGAAGATGCACGTCAGGAGCGGGAAGACGATCTTCACCGGGACCTTCTGTGCCTGCTCTTCTGCGCGCTGCCTGCGCTTGGTACGCATCTCGGCCGCCTGCACGTGCAGCACCTTGGCGATGGAGATACCGAAGATGTCGGCCTGGATCATCGCCAAGACGAACGACTTGAACTCGGGGATGCTCGTTCGGTCACCGAGGTCGCGCAGCGCGTCGGCGCGGCTCTTGCCGAGCTGCATCTCCTGAAGCACGCGGTGGAGCTCCTCGCCGAGCGGCCCGCCCTCTTGGCGGGCGACGCGCGCAAGCGCTGCGTCGAAGCCGAGACCGGCCTCAACCGTGATCGACAGGAGGTCGAGCGCGTCCGGAAGCGAACGACGCATCGTGCCTTGGCGCTTGCCGGACCTCGAACGGAGCACCCACTCGGGGAAGTACCACCCGAGGTACACACCGAAGAGGATCAGGAAGAGCCCACGGAATGCGTGGAAATGGATCGCTTTCGCAACGAAGATCATCCCGATGGCCGCGGCGGCAGTCGTTGCGAACTTGATCGCCAAGACCCGTTCGCCGTCCCAGCCGACGGGGCTGCCTGCGTAGATCACTTCCTTATTCAGCCGCTCGGTGACGCTTGGGAGCGTGAACTTACGGCCGAAGCTCCCAAGGCCCCGCAGTGCGGGAACCAAGAGGCGGCGGGTGAAGGGCGTCGCGAGCTCGCGCCGCCGGAGGTCCGTCGGCATGATCTCGATCTGGCGGACCGAGCGCAGAGACTTGAAGATCTCGTTGCGCTCCAGCACGAAGTCGCCGACGGCGATGAGAACTACCGCGACTGCCGCGAATGCCAGAACACTGCCGATGAGCAACATGGTTACCTCACACGTCGATCTTGATGATCTTGCGCATCCAAAGAGATCCGATGCCGATCAGAACGAGCGCGATCATGATCGCGATCTTGCCGACCGTCGCAGACGTCAGCTGGTGCAAGTAGCTCGGGTTGACGACCGAGAGGTATCCGACCAGGGCGAACGGCAGGATGACCAGGATGATCGCCGAGAGTCGGCCTTCCGCAGACAGCACCTTGATCTGACGACGGACTTGCTCACGCTCGCGAAGAGTGTTTGCAACCGTTGTAAGCAACGTTGCAAGGTTACCGCCGACCTGTCGCTGGATGTTGATCGCCATGACGACCCAGCGGAAGTCCTCGCCGCCGACGCGGTCGGCCATCGCTTCGAGCGCGTCTTCGACCGGCATGCCGAGGCGCGATTCAGAGAGGACGCGCGCGAACTCCGTCGAGGTCGGTTCGATCGCTTCCTTTGCACACGTGTCCAGCGCCTGCATGAATCCGTACCCGGCTTGCAGCGATCCCGCCAGCAGCTGCAACGTGTCCGGAAGCTGAGACAGGAACTCGCCGGTTCGCTTCGTGATGCGATTCGAGAGGATCACGCGAGGAGCCAGAGATCCCAAGACTAAGAGCACAATGCCGAGCCACGGCCGCGCCAGCAGCCCCCAGCCGAATGCCAAGCCCACGATGGCGCCACCGACCTGCAAGAGGATGAACTCCGTCGATCGGAAGAGCCAGCCGGCCTGGTCGAGCTCCTTCTGGAGCTTCTCGTCGAACTGCTTGGACCGCGGGACGCGTTCGGCAAGCTCGACAGCTCGACGGCCGATCGCGGTTCCCCCCAGCACGCCTTCCTGTTGCTCCTTCTCCTTCTTCTTATCGCGCGAACGGGTGTAGAGACGCAGCCGGCGCTGGAGCATGCGCTCCGCTTCGGCCCCCGCGGGCCGGTACAGGAGCATCGCAAGGAAGATCAGGACGCCCAAGAACGCAGCAGCGGCACCCAGGTACAGGCCGGTCTTCCCTCC
>VAYV01000188.1 GCA_005883175.1 Actinomycetota bacterium | reverse complement strand
CACAGAGCAGAGGGAGCGCGATGCGCTCCCTCTTCTTTTGGGGTGTTACCTCTGATGGGGTGTTACCGTTGTCGCGCGCGAGAGTGGCGGAACAGGCAGACGCGCAGGATTTAGGATCCTGTGGGGCAACCCGTGGGAGTTCAAGTCTCCCCTCTCGCACGAGCCGACTCCCCCGTAATGCTCACCGGCATCGGGCCAAACCGGCGGGTTTCGTCTTCACGCACTAGGCACTTCGACCGATTCCGCGCCCATGCGCCCCCCGGTACTCTTGCGACCAAGGGGGGAAAGATGCGCAGACCGGTCCGTTCGATCGCGATATCCCTTCCGCTCGCCCTTATCGCAACCTTGGCGAGCACCGCCCCGGCACGTGCGGCCCTCAGCTCCTGGATCATCGGCAAGTACCCGCTCCAAGCGGCGGCGGCGCAGACGAGCGCGGCATCGACACACAAATGGGCCCTCCTGATCGGGATCAACGACTACGCATCCCCGACCGTCGATAACATCGGCGCGCGCCAGGACGCCGAAGGCTTGCGCACCACGCTGGTGAATCTCGGGTGGCGGACGGACCACGTCATCCTGATCAGGGACCGCGACGCAACGGCGCAACACATCATCGACGGGATCCGGTGGTTGTCCTACAAGACCAAGTCGAACTCGATCGTCGTGTTCCACTACTCGGGCCACGAGAATCACACCCGCACGCTCGCGGACGGCGACAACGAGACGATGGACGTAGAGCTCTGGGCGGCGGACAATCACTACATCCTCGACGGCACGCTCGGGCGCGAGATGAACCGCGTAGCCGCGTACCACATGTGGATCGACATCTCGACCTGCCGCGCCGCGGGGTTCAGCGACTACGGCATGGTGAAGGCCGGGCGCATCCTGACCTTCTCCTCACCCCAGAGCGAACTGTCGTACGAGGATCCATATTCACATCATTCGGTTTTCACCTGGTGGGAAGTGAACCTCGGCATCTACGGAAAGAGGGCCGACGCGAATCACGACGGCAAGGTCACGGTCGAAGAAGCGTTCTGGTGGTCGAGGCCCTACGTGAGCGCCTATACGCGCGGGCTCCAGCAGCCCTACGTGATCGACCGCGTGAGCGGGAGCATGTATCTGAACTGATCAGCCGGCGAGCGCGCGTAACGCAGGGATGAGCGCGCGGAACGCCTTGCCGCGGTGGCTGATCGCATCCTTCTCTGCCGGCGAAAGCTCCGCCATCGTTCGCTCCTCACCGACCGGTACGAAGATCGGGTCGTAGCCGAACCCGCCGGAGCCGCGAGGCTCTGTGATCAACGTGCCCTCCACGGTCGCTTCGGCGACGTGCTCTTCCCCCGAGGAGACAACCACCACGGCGACGCACCGGTAGCGCGCGCCGCGCGCGCGGTCGGGCGTGCGCCGCACCACCTCGATGAGCTTGTGCAGGTTCTCTTCGTCGCTCGCGCCCTCGCCGGCATACCGAGCGGAGCGTGGCCCCGGTCCCCCGTCCAACGCGTCAACTTCGATGCCGGAGTCGTCGGCCAGGCACGGGCCGCTCGACAGAGAGAGAAGCGACCGCGCTTTGATCAGAGCGTTGCCGCGGTACGTCGGATCGTCCTCCATCGGGGGCACCCACGCCGCGTCGGGACCGGTCAGCTCGATCGGCGCGTCCGCGAGGATCGACGCGATCTCGCGCACCTTGCCGGGGTTCTTCGTCGCCAAGGCGACGCGAAGCGGGCTCACTCCGTCAGAACGGCTCGCTGCATCGCGACGAGCTGCTCGATGCCCGACGCGGCCAAGTCGAGCATGCCGTCGAGCAGCGCGCGATCGAACGGCTCGCCTTCGGCCGTGCCTTGCACTTCGACGAGCCCGCCTTCCCCCGTCATGACGACGTTCATGTCGACCTCGACCGCGACGTCTTCGGTGTAGTCCAGATCGAGCACGGGCGTGTCCTCGAGAACGCCGACGCTGATGGCCGCTACCTCGCTGATGAGCGGCGACACGGGCAGCTCGCCCAGCGACATCAGCGACGCGATCGCATCGGCAAGCGCGACGTACGCACCGGTGATCGACGCGGTACGAGTCCCGCCGTCGGCGACCAGCACGTCGCAGTCGATCGTGATGCTCCGTTCACCGAGCAGCGTAAGGTCGGTCACCGCGCGCAATGAGCGTCCGATCAGCCTTTGGATCTCTTGCGTGCGCCCGGAGGGGCGTCCCGACTTCACCTCGCGCGGCGTGCGCTCGACGGTCGCGCGCGGGAGCATGCTGTACTCGGCGGTAACCCAGCCGCGGCCGGATCCGCGCAAGAACTGCGGCACGCCGGGCTCCACGGTTGCGGCGCACACCACGCGCGTCTGTCCGACGTCGATCAAGCAGGAGCCTTCCGGGTTCGGCTGGAACGCGCGCGACAGCTTCACCGGGCGCAGATCTGAGGATCCCCTCCCGTCGGCCCGCTTCATACGGAGGTCTTCTTCGTCTCGCGAGCGAACTCGATCGTGCCGTCGAACGTCGTCGATGTCTCCTCGCGGACTTGGTCGAGGGGGTTCGGCGGCCAGACATGGGTGACCATCAACCGCTCGACGCCCGCGTCGCGCGCGGCCGCTCCCGCTTGCGTGGCGCGCATATGGATCGGTTCCATCAATCCCTCGTCTTTCTCCAGCCACGACGCCTCGCACACGAACAGGTCGGCGCCGCGCGCAGCCGTCGGGAGATCCGGGTTCGGCCCCGTGTCGCCCGAGTAGCAGAGCGTCCGTCCCTCGGCCCTGATCCGCACGGTCGCATTCTCGATCGAGTGCGCCGCGTTGAAGACCTCGAACCGGAACGGTCCCGTCTCAGCGACGTCGCCCGAACCCATCGGGTGCCACTGGAACAGCTCGGCGAACTCGCGCTTCGAGTCGTCGCCGATCAACGGCGCCATGTTTTCTTGCACGTGCGTTGCCGAGAAGACGGGAACGACCTTCCCCGTGTTCAGAGACTGATAGAAGAACGGATAGACGTCGGCGCAGTGGTCGACGTGCGCGTGCGACAGGAATATCGCGTCAACGTCCCCCATCTCGACGTGCTCTTGGAGGAAGCTGAGCGTGCCGTTCCCCGCGTCCATCCAGAGCGTGAAGCCGTCGTGTTGCAGCAGAAAGCCGCTGCACGCGCTACGCGCGCGCGGATACGTCCCGTCGGCGCCGAGGACGGTCAGCTCCACGGCTGCTCCTCGACCTTGGTGATCTCCGGTCCGAGGAATCGATGGCCCAGCTCTTCGAACTGTTTCGGGTCGCCGCTCGAAAGGAAGCGGTGCTGGGGAGGCAGGTCGCGTGGACGGAACATCTCGCGCCGCGTGAGCTCGCTGAAGACGTCGATCGCCGCCTCCTTGTCGCTCTCGATCAAGACGACGTCCCGCCCCATCACGTACTGGATCACGCCTCGGAGCAACGGGTAGTGCGTGCACCCGAGGATCAGCGTGTCGACGTCGCTCTCGATCAGCGAGGAAAGGTATTCCTCGGCGATGCGCTGCACCTCCGGGCCGGCCGTCTCTCCGCGCTCGACCAGCTCGACGAAGCGCGGACACGCATGCTGGAACAGCTCGACGTTCTCGCGGGTCATCGCGATCGCGCGCACATACGACCCCGACGCCACGGTGAGCGCAGTCCCGATCACGCCGATGTGGCGGTTGCGCGTCGCCTTCACGGCTGCTCGAACGGCCGGTTCGATCACTTCGACGAGCGCGATGTCCGGATACGCGTTGCGGATGTGGTCCAGGCCGGCGCTCGACGCGGAGTTGCAGGCGACGACGAGCATCTTCACGCCTTCGTTGACGAGCAGCCCTGCGACGTCGTCCACGTAGCCGCGGACCTCGTCGCGCTCGAGCGGCCCGTAAGGACCGCGCGCCGTGTCCCCGTAGTAGATGATCGACTCCCCCGGGAGGTAGTCGAGCAGCGCGCGCGCAACGGTCAATCCGCCAACGCCCGAGTCGAAAACGCCGATAGGCCTATCGTCCATCGTTCGAAGTATACGGGCGTGCTGCTAGGCCCAGAGCATGCCTTCCAGGCGCTTCACCGCCGCGGCGAAGTCGCCACCGTACGCGCCCGTCGAGAGGTACTTCCATCCTCCGTCGGGTAAGAGGACGACGATCGTTCCCTTCGACACCTTCTCGGCAACGCGGACGGCAACGTGCAAGGCGGCTCCGCTCGAGATCCCCGAGAAGATCCCCTCTTGCTCGACGAGCTGCCTCGTCCGCCGAAGCGCATCTTCGGTGCCGACCTTGATGCGCCTGGTCATAACCGTCATGTCGATGATCTCCGGGATGAAGCCTTCATCGAGGTTGCGCAGGCCGTAGACGAGCTCGCCGTACTCCGGCTCGGCGGCGACGATCTGCGCGTTGGGGTTGTGCTCGCGGATGCGGCGGCCGCACCCCATCAGCGTGCCGCCGGTTCCGAGGCCGGCGACGAACACGTCGACCTCCGGGCAGTCGCGCACGATCTCTGCAGCGGTGCCGTCGTAGTGCGCGCGCGGGTTTGCTTCGTTCCCGTACTGGTACGGCATGAAATACTTCGTGTCGGCCGCCATCTCTTTCGCCAGCGCGACGGCACCGTTCGAGCCTTGCGCGCCCGGTGAATGCACGATCTCTGTGCCGAACATCTCGAGCAGCTGGATCCGCTCGGTGCTCACGTTGTCCGGCATGACGCAGACCAGCCGGTAGCCCTTGCGGCGGCAGATCATCGACAGCGAGATGCCGGTGTTGCCGGAGGTCGGCTCGAGCACGATCT
>VAYV01000187.1 GCA_005883175.1 Actinomycetota bacterium | reverse complement strand
CCCGCGCTCGAGCTTGCCTCGCTCATCGCCGCGCGCGAGTGCTCGCCGGTCGAGCTGATCGATGCAACGTTCGCGCGCATCGAGAAGGTGAACCCTGCGGTGAACGCGTTCGCGTGGCTCCGTCACGACGGTGCGATGGACGACGCGCGCGCGGCGGAGAAGCGGATCGCGGCCGGTGAAGCGAGGCCGCTCGAAGGGATCCCGTTCACGGCGAAGGATCTAGCCGCCATCGCGGACGGGCCGACGAACCTGGGGTCGCGCGCCTTCCAAGGACAACACCTGGGGGTCGACGCCGGCGTCGTCGCGCGGTTACGCGCTTCCGGCGCGATCCTGATCGGCACGACGACCGCGTCGGAGTTCGGAAACCGCCCGACGACGGAGAGCGCGATCTTCGGCGCCACGCGCAACCCCTGGAACCTCGAACGCACGAGCGGCGGTTCGAGTGGCGGTGCGGCCGTCTCGGCTGCACTGGGCATCGCGTCGCTGAACCACGCGTCGGATGGCGGCGGCTCGATCCGGATCCCCGCCGCATCCTGCGGCGTCTACGGCTTGAAGCCGGCGCGCGCGCGCATCACGCTCGGCCCGCTGCTCGGCGAAGACTGGGGCGGTCTCGACGTCACCGGACCGATCACACGGACGGTCGGCGACGCGGCGACCTTCCTGGATCTGACCGCGGGTCCGGCGGTCGGCGATCCGTACTGGGCGCCTCCCCCACCGCGGTCGTTCCTCTCGGCCCTCGACGAGCGGCGCCCCTTCGCCGTCGCGGTCGCGTACGAGCGGGACGGCGAAACGGTGGACCCCGGATGTATCGCGAAGGTGGCCGAGACCGCCGCCCTCCTGCGTTCCTTGGGACACACGGTGACCGAAGCCGCGCCGTCGTTCCTTCCGCTCGAGCAGCCCTACCTGGTCGTTTCGACGATCGGGATCGGCGTGCTCGACCTGACCGACGAGCAGCTTGACCTGTTAGAGCCGCGCACGCGCGTCATCTTCGACGCTGCACGCGAGACGAAAGCGGTCGAGTATGTGCGCGCGCTCAACGAGATGCACCTGCAGGCGCGGAAAGCGGCCGAGTTCTTCGAGGAATACGACGCGCTGCTGACCCCGACGCTATCGCGGCCGGCGCCGCCAATCGGCGAGATCGGCAAGGACATCCACGGCGCGTGGAACGACTATCGGAACTGGCTTTGCTGGACCTGGCCGTTCAACGTCACCGGCCAGCCGGCGGCGTCGGTCCCGGCCGGCTTCTCGTCGGACGGCCTTCCCATCGGGGTGCAGGTCGTCGGCAGAGCAGCCGACGAGCGGACGGTGCTGACGCTCAGCGCGGAGCTGGAGCGCGCGCGCCCCTGGATCGACCACCGGCCCCCTACTTGGTAGGAGAATCGAGTCATGGGAGCCAGAGTCCGTCCTTCGCAGGTGATCGTCCCCGTACTTCTAGCGGCGGTGATCGCGCTCGCCGCGCTCTCGTACTTCGCGACGCGCGCAAACATCATGGTCGGGCCGCAGTTCGCGGTGCCGGGGGCCACGAAGTCGGGCGATGCATTCACGGTCACGTGGCGAACCGGCACGGAGATCGCCGTCGTCGCTTCGTTCGAACCATCGCGCGCGGTTCGGGTCCGCGCTGTGACGTTGGACGGTCTCGACCCGAAGGACGCGTTCGTCGCGTCGTCCGAGTATGGGTTCTGGGACGGCCGAACGCCGCTTCCCTCGTTCACCTCTGAGGCCGATCCGCTCCCGCCAGCGTTCGATCCGCGTCCGTTCCGCGGCGCGTTCTTGACCCCCGCCCACAGTCGGGTCTTCGTTCGGCTCATCGTGCAGGCGATCTCGGATGCCAAAGCAATCGAGGTGATAACCGGCCTACGCGTCGACGCAGAGAGCTGGGGCTGGGCGCATACCACGTTGATCCCCTTCCAGCAGCCGATCAAGCTGGAGAAACCTCGTTAGAAGAACGGCGCGCGCGCGGGCGTATTGTTTCGACGATGGCCGTCATCGAGGTCGAAGCGCTGCACAAGGAGTTCCGTCGCCTTCGTGGGGGTAGGACCATCGCCGTCGACGGGCTGGACCTCTCGGTCCCGGACGGCGGCGTGTTCGGCTTCCTCGGGCCGAACGGTGCCGGCAAGACGACGACGATCCGATGCGTGCTCGGTCTCGTCAGGCCGACGGCCGGCAAGACCCGCGTGCTCGACGCCGACGCCAACCGCCTCCACACCGTCATCGATCGCATCGGTTCGATCGTCGAGACGCCGACGTTCTTCCCGACGTTCTCCGGGCGGCGGAACCTTCGGCTGCTCGGACGGATAGACGGCATCGGAGCGGCAGCGGTCGAGCAGGTGCTCGAACGGGTCGGTCTCGCCGAGCGCGGCGCCGACATCTTCAAGAACTATTCGCTGGGGATGAAGCAGCGTCTGGGGATCGCCGCCGCGCTTCTTCGCGAGCCGGAGCTCCTCATCCTCGACGAGCCGGCGAACGGCCTCGACCCTGCGGGGATCAAAGAGGTCCGGCAGCTGCTGCGATCGCTCGCCGACGAGGGACGGACGGTATTCCTGTCGAGCCACCAGCTCGGCGAGGTCCAGCAGATCTGCGATCGCGTGGCGATCCTCGCGCGCGGGAAGTGCATCGCGCAGGGCGAGGTCGCCGACGTGCTCTCGCGAGGTCAAACGGCGCGCATGGTCGTGAAGGTCGAGAACGTCGACGGCGCCCTCCAGGTCCTGACCGGCGCCGGGTTCGACGCGCACGTCGAGCGAGACGAGATCCTCGTGACGGCGCCTGCAAGCGACGGCGCGCGCATCAGCCGGACCCTCGCGTTGAAGCGCATCTACGTCGCAGAGCTACGGCCGAAGGAAGTTTCGCTCGAAGACGTCTTCCTCCAGCTGACGGAGGGCGGCTCATGAGGCTCATCGGAGTCGAGCTGCGACGCGCGTTCGCGCGCCGGCTTACGAAGCTCCTTATCGTGGTCTCGATCGCCGGCATCGTCGCCGCCGGCATCGCCGTGTACTTCCACTCGAACCGAGCGACGGCGGAGATCTCGCCGGCAGCGCCGAAGATCGAAGACTTCAAGAACGGAGCCTTCCAGGACTGCGTCAACGGCGGTCCGCTTGATTTCCCGACGCCCCCGACGGCCCTGCCGCCCGTCGGGAGCGCACAGCGCGCGGGCGCGTGTCGGGACCTCGTCGACCAGCTCCAGTTCAACCAGGCCGTTGACAAGAGGTTCCACGTGACGCAGCTCGCCGATGTCTTGCAGCACGTGAGTGCGTTCGCCGCGATCATCGCGTGGCTCCTCGGCTCGTCGCTGATCGGCGCTGAATGGCGCACCGGATCGATGGCCACCCTCCTGACGTGGGAGCCCAGACGCATCCGTGTGACGATGGCGAAAGCGTTCGCAGCCGTCGTAGCGGCGTTCATCATCGTGATGGTCTTGCAAGGGCTGCTGGTCGGCGCGCTCTATCCGGCTGCGCGCTTCCGCGGCAGCACGGCCGGAGCCACCCATGAGTTCTGGCGCTCGCTCAGCTACCTCGGCCTACGATCGGGCGGCCTTGCTGCGGGCGCAGCGCTCATCGCGTTCGCCGTTGCGTCGTTGGGTCGCAGCACGGCGGCGGCCCTCGGCGCCGGCTTCGGGTATCTCGCGCTGGTCGAGGGGGCACTGCTGGGCGCCCTCGTTCCAAGCTCCCGCCCGTGGCTGATCGTTCGTAACGCAGTCGTTTTCATCACCGACCGGCGGGCCTTCGATGTGCCGGGCCGATCGCCCGAGCAGGCCGGCTTGTTGCTCCTCGGCTACGCGTTAGGGTTCTTGCTCATCGCCGCTCTCGTCAACCAGCAGCGCGACGTCAACTAAGCGCGCGCGCCCTTCAGTGTTCCCTCTTGCTTCTGGCTGATCTTCGCGACGTCCGACTTCGGCGCCACGCGCCAGATGTGGCGCAGGTTCGCGTCGGCTCGGGACAGGATCTCCGCGGCCTTGCGCGATCCCGTCAGCTCCGCGTGGCGCGCGATCAGCGCGTGGATGCGGTCGAGCTGCTCGGGCGTGGGGCGGTGCGCTTCGACCAGCTCGGTGTTAACGAAGACGGGCAAGCTCGCAGGCGGGTCGTAGACGTAACACTCTCCCCCCGTCATGCCGGCACCGAGGTTCTGACCCACAGGACCGAGCACCACGATCGTGCCGCCGGTCATGTATTCGCAGCAGTGTTCGCCGGCGCCTTCGATCACCGCGGTCGCGCCGGAGTTGCGAACCGCGAAGCGCTCCCCGGCGCGCCCTGCGACAAACAGCATCCCGCCGGTCGCGCCGTACAGCACCGTATTCCCGACAAGATAGGGGTCGCCGGCGTCGTTCGCGGGCGCGCGCACCGCGATCAGCCCTCCGCCCATCCCCTTGCCGACGTAGTCGTTCGCTTCCCCGGTGAGGTGCAGCTCGACCCCGTGCGCGAGGAATGCGCCGAACGACTGGCCGGCCTCCCCCTCCAGGCGCACGATCGCGCGCCCCGGGGGCTCGCCTTCACCGAACTCATGACCGATCGCGCCGCCGAGGCGCGCGCCGATCGTCCGGTCGGCGTTCGTGATCTCGTACTCCAGCTCGATCGTGGCACCGTGACGGATCGCGCTGAACGCGTCGGTCACCAGCCGGTCTCCGAGTCCCGCCGTCGGCTGCATGATCGGCAGCGTGCGACGGAAGCGGCGCTCGCCGCCGAAGGAACGGAACAACCACGAGAGATCGACGGCGTCCGCTCGCGTGAACGCATGCCGCTGACGCAGCAGATCGGCGCGCCCGATCGCTTCGTCGAGCGACCGAAGGCCGAGCGACGCGAGAATCCGCCGCACCTCTTCGGCCACGAACATCAGGTAGTGCACGACCATCTCAGGCGTACCGGCGAACTTCGCGCGCAGGTCCGGTCGCTGTGTGGCGATACCGACAGGGCACGTGTCGAGATGACACGTACGCACCATGATGCAGCCTTCCGCCAGCAACGCAGCGGTGCCGAAGGAGTACTCGTCCGCTCCGAGGAGCGCTGCGATCACAACGTCGCGGCCGGTCTTGAACCCGCCGTCCACACGTAGGCGCGCGCGATCGCGCAGGCCGTTCTCGATCAGCGTTTG
>VAYV01000186.1 GCA_005883175.1 Actinomycetota bacterium | reverse complement strand
CGTCCACACCAGCGACAAGGCCGAGATCGAGCGCGCGCAGATGATCCTTCGCGGCACCGATCCCCACCGCATGGACCTCGCGTCCTAGCGCGAGCCGCCCCTCACGAGACGCCCCGCCACTTCAGCCCGCTAGGGTAGAGAGCGTGCCGGGAAAGTTGTTCGTCGGGACCAGCGGCTTCGCCTACAAAGAGTGGAAGCCCGAGTTCTATCCTGCCGATATCAAACCGGCCGACATGCTCTCCTTCTACTCGCGGCGGTTCAACTCGGTCGAGATCAACAACACCTTCTACCGCATGCCGACGGAGAAGGTGCTCGCCCAATGGGCGGAGCAAACGCCGGAGGACTTCAGCTTCACACTGAAGGCGCCGCAGCGGATCACGCACTTCGCGCGTCTGAAGAACACCGACGAGAATCTCGACTTCTTCCTGCGCACCGCGCGCGCGCTCGACCCGGGGCTCGGCTGCATCCTGTTCCAATGCCCGCCGACGCTTCACTACGACATGGATCTTCTCGACGCATTCCTAGCCTTGCTCCCCGGCCAGCCCTTCCGCTTCGCGATGGAGTTCCGTCACGACAGCTGGGAGGCTGCCAAAGGGCAGCTCGCCGACAACAACGTCGCGTGGTGCGTCGCCGACACCGACGAGAAGAAAGCGCCCCTTGTGCAGACGAGCGAGTCCTTCGTCTACCTACGGCTGCGGGGGCTCAACTACTCGGAAGAAGACATCCAAGCATGGGCCGGCGAAACGCGAGGCGTCCTCGACAATGGCGCCGACGCCTACGTGTACTTCAAGCACGAAGACGACCCGTCCGGCGTGCGCTACGGGTTGCGCTTCCGAGACCTGGTCGAGACCGAGAGTGCGGAGGCGATGTCACCAACGGACACTATTTCGCCCGCCGGTGACGACACCAGGCCAGACGACGCTAGCCGGCAGCCGCCCTCTTCTTCTTCGGAGCCTTCTTCGCCGGCTTCTCCGTCTGTTCCACCGACGCCTTCAGAGCCTCGATGAGGTCGAGCACCTTCGCCGTCCCGGTCTCTTCCACGACGGCGATCTCCTCGCCTTCGACCTTCTTCGTCACGAGCGCCTCGAGCTTCTCGCGGTACTCGTCCTTGAACTCATCGGGATCGAACTCGCCGGTCATGTTGTCGATCAGTGACTTCGCCATCTGCAGCTCCTGCGAGGCGATCTTTACGTCTTCGTCCAGCTCTTCGAACTCGGCGTCGCGGATCTCGTCGGGCCAGTACATCGTCTCCAGGACGAACACGCCGTCGCGCACGCGCAAGGTTGCGAGGTGCTCCTTGTCGCGGAACGCGACCTTCGCGACGGCCACGCGATCGTCGTCTTTCAACGCCTTCGACAAAAGCTTGTACGCCTTCAGGCCCGGGGTCCCGTCGGGGGCCAAGTAGTACGAGCGCTGCCAGTAGATCGGGTCGATCTCGCTCGAATCGACGAACTTCAGGATGTCGATCGTGCGTACGTTGGATAGACCCCGATCGATGTCGTCGTCGGTCAGCACCACGTAGTGGTCTTTCTCGTACTCGTAGCCGCGCACGATCTCGTCGAAGGGAACCTCTTCACCGTCGACCGAGCAAGTCCGCTTGTACTTGATGCGGCCTTGGTCTTTCTCGTGCAGCTGGTTGAACTTGAAGCTCTTCTCCTCGACGGCCGTGTGAACCCTGATCGGGATCGTCACAAGACCGAAGGAGATGGCGCCTTTCCAGATCGCTCGAGCCATCGCAGTCTCCCTCTGGGTCGTTTGATGGACGGCACATTCTGGCCCCGCCAAGCCCGCGCGGCAACTGGTTGTCTCCTTACTTGCCCGAGCTGAACGTGAACATCTTCTGAGCGTCGATGCGGGCGTAGAGCGCTCCTGCGAACCAGCCGTCCCAGCCCATCTCGCGCTTCCGAAGGTAGTCCACGAACGCGGGATCCGTGCCGTAGGTCTCCATGAGCTGCGCGCGCAGCCCGGCTTCCGCGGGAAACGACATGTCCAGCACCGCCGCGGTTCCGTGCACGACAACGGCGAGCTCTTCACCGACCGTGTGCGCCGCGCTGACCGCCGGGCGCGCGCGGATGTGCTTGAAGCGGACCGAGTCCGGCGAGGAGCCGAAGTACCACCGCCCGCGGTGGAAGTGGCCGTCGACCGGACCGACCCGGGGCTCCCCCGACGCCGTAACCGTGGCGAGGTTCAGCACCCGCACGCCGCTCAGGATCTCGCTCAGCTGCGCCGCATCCAGCCGCCGCGACGGGTCGAAGATGCTCAGCAGGTGGCTGCCCGCGCGCGCGAAGCTACGGTCGAGCAGCCCTTGAAGCTCGGCGAGATCGTCGGGCGTCTCGTGCATGGGCGCTCAGCCTACCCGGGCGCGGGTACGCTTCTCATCGATGCCGCCGATCACGAAGCTCAAATATCCGCGCGCGTTCGAGCCGACGAAGCGCGGGCAGCATTGGTACTTGGAAACCGACGGTCAGGAGCTGAAGCTTTCCAACCTGACCAAGACCTTCTACCCGGAGACCGGCTACACGAAGGGCGACCTGCTGGCGTCGTACTACAACCTCGCGCCGTACATCCTTCCCTATCTGCACGACCGGCCGCTCACGTTGTGGCGCATGCCCGACGGCGCGGGCGGACCCAACTTCTTCGAGAAACAAGCGCCCGCGCACACCCCGGACTGGGTGCCGCGCGCGTACATCGAGGGGCATGGCGCGCGCGGCGCGATCGACTTCCTGATGGCGCAGGACACCGCCTCGCTGTTGTACGTCGCGAATCTCGGCTGCATCGAGATGCACCCCATGCACTCGCGCCAGTTCAACTTCAACATCCCCGACTATGCGTTCTTCGATCTGGATCCCTTCCCGCCGATGACCTTCGCGCAGGTGCGCAAAGTGGCGAAGATGGTGGGTCTCGTGCTCGAGCAGCTTGGGCTAAAGGGCTACCCGAAGATCTCCGGCGCGACCGGCATCGTGGTGTACGTGCCGCTCGACGGCACGCATTCGTACGAAGAGGCGCGCGCGTTCGTGGAGCGCGCGTGCCGACTGATCAACAAGTCGTGGCCCGAGGGCACCACGATGGAGTGGGACACCTCGAAGCGCGCAGGCAAGGTCTACCTCGATTACGGCATGGTGCGTGAGGGAGCGAACATCGCCAGCGTGTATTCGATCCGTCCCACGCCGCAGGCGACCGTCGGCGTCCCCGTCGAGTGGCCCGAGCTCGATGAGGACGTCGAACCGGCCGACTTCACGATCGCGAACGTCTGGGAACGGCTGGAACGCGTCGGCGACCTGTTCGAGCCGATGAAGGCCGGAGGGACACCGGAGGGACAGAACCTCAACGCGGCGATGGATGCGCTCGGCATCGACCGAGCCCGCTTGGAGACCGTCACGACGCCGGTCGATCCGCCGGCTGAGCCGCTCAAGGAGTACAAGCGCAAGCGCAAATTCGAGGTAACGCCGGAGCCGGAAGGCGCGGTCGCGGAGCCGTCCGAGAAGCCGCTCTACATGATCCACAAGCACCACGCGCGCCGGCTGCACTACGACCTCCGCTTGGAGCGCGGCGGCGTGCTCGTGTCGTTCGCGGTGCCGAAGGGCTTGCCCGAAGAGGCGAACGTGCGGCGACTCGCCGTGCACGTGGAAGACCACCCGATGGACTACGCGCCGTTCGAGGGCCGCATCCCCGAAGGCGAATACGGCGCCGGCGAAGTCCGGATCTTCGATTGGGGTTGGTACGAGCCGCTCGAATGGGAGGACAACAAGATCACACTCCGCCTTCACGGCGAGCGCATCCAGGGCGAGTACCACCTCGTTCAGACTCGGCAGAACAACGATCCGAAGAACTGGCTCATCTTCCGCTCCGCCCGCGAGGCGCCGCTGCAGCACCGCATTCCTCCGCCGGCCGACATCGAGCCCATGCTTGCCACCGGCGGCGGGAAGCCGTTCGACAAGAAGGGTTGGGTGTTCGAGCCGAAGTGGGACGGCGTGCGCACGCTTGGCTGGATCGACGCCGACAAGCTGAAGCTGCGTTCTCGCCGTAAGCGCGACGTCGGCGATCTGTATCCGGAGCTCGGCGACGTGCCGGCGCAGCTGTCCGGCCTGAACGGCTTGGTCGACGGTGAGATCGTCGCGCTGGACGCGAACGGACGGCCCTCGTTCGAAGCGATCCAGCAGCGCTTCACGCTGAGCAAGCCGACGCAGAAAGCGCTACAGCAGTTCCCCGTCACGTTCATCGCGTTCGATCTGCTCTGGCTCGACGGGGAATCGTTGATGGACAGGCCGCTCGAAGAAAGGCGCGCGCAACTGGAGAAGAACTTCGTGCCGGGCACGCACGTGCAGATCTCGCCGCAGATCCCCGAGAAAGGCACCGCGTTCTTCAAGGTCGCGGCGGATCGCGGGCTGGAAGGGATCGTGGGGAAGAAACTCGGGTCCTTGTACCGGCCGGGGCAGCGAACGAAGGACTGGATGAAGATCAAAGCGACCAAGTCGCAGGACTGCGTCGTCGTCGGGTGGGCCCCGGGGCAGGGCGCGCGCGCCGAGCTCGGCTCGCTGCTGGTCGGCGTGTACCGCGACGGGAAGCTGACGTACGCCGGACACGTCGGGACCGGCTTCACGCAGCAGACGCTTAAGCTGCTGAAGGAGAAGCTCGCGCCTCTGGAGACCGACGAGCCGCCGATCCCACCGCCACCCAAGGATGAGGTCGACACGCGCGCCGTCCACTGGGTTCGGCCCGAGCTCGTGGTCGACGTCGAGTATCTCGAGTTCACCTCGCAGGGCAGGATGCGCGCGGCGTCGTTCAAAGGCTTGCGTGACGACAAATTGCCCGAGGAATG
>VAYV01000185.1 GCA_005883175.1 Actinomycetota bacterium | reverse complement strand
GAGCGCGGCGCCGGCGCGCCAGCGTTGCAACACCTCCATCCAGCGCGCGTTCTCATGAAGGTGCTCGAGCAGATCCTTCGGCGATCCACCGGCGATATATGCGATGTCGTAGTCGGGAAGCTCGTCACCGTGCATGTCGAGCGTCATCGCGCGCGCGCCGAGCGCCGTGAAGTGCTTCTGGGCGTAGCGCTCGGAATGCGGTTGCGCGCGGTGGTCGGCACAGTAGATGACGCCGACGCGCGGTCCCGACAGTTCGAGCAGCCTGCGGTCGAACTCGTCGACGGGCGGAAGGAACTCGTCGCTCGAGAGCAAGCCCAACGGGCCGGCCCCCGCGGCCAGACGCCCGGAGGCCGCGTGCAGCAGATCGAGAGACATCGTCGCAAGGGTACGATGCGTCGATGGAACGGCGTCGTGTGTCGAGCGGCTCGCCGTACGAGGACGTCATCGGCTTCTCGCGCGCGGTACGCGTCGGCGAGCGGGTGCTCGTGTCGGGAACGGCGCCGATCTGGCCGGATGGAAACGTGGATCCCGACCCTGCGACGCAGATGCGGCGTTGCATCGAGATCATCGCCACGGCATTGGACGAGGCGGGCGCGTCGCTGAACGACGTCGTCCGGACTCGGACCTTCTTCATCGACCCCTCCGACGCCGAAACGATCCAGCGTGTTCACGGGGAGGCGTTCGGCGAGATCCGGCCCGCGTCGACCATGGTCGTGGTGCGCGCGTTCCTGGATCCGCGCTGGAAAGTCGAGGTCGAGGCCGAAGCCATTACCGAAAATTGAGACGGCCAGCAGGACTGCCTCCGGGCGCGCAGAAATTCGTGGGGAACCCGCGTTAGCAATTTCCGAAGCGGGGAGTGTGGCTACATGGCGGGCTCTTCCAGTAGAGCCCGGAGCGCAAGGGGAGGCCTCATGAGACGAGCCGGCTTTGGTGTGGCGCTGATGTCGATCGCTTTGTTCATCCCGGGAGCCGCGTCGACGGCCACTCCCGCGATCGTCCATCCCGCGCTCCCCCACATCATCCATCGGGGGAACGGCACCGCGCAGAGCAGCAACTGGTCGGGTTACGCCGCATACAACGCGACGTTCAGCGACGTGAAGGGGAGCTGGATCCAGCCGGCCGCGAACTGCTCCAGCACGACGACCGCGCAGTACGCGAGCTTCTGGGTCGGCCTCGATGGGTACAAGTCGTCCTCAGTCGAGCAGCTTGGCACCGACTCCGACTGCGCCGGAAGGAACAAACCGTCGTACTACGCGTGGTGGGAGATGTATCCGAACCCGTCGCACCAGATCTCTGGATTCGCCGTTCGACCGGGCGACAGCATTTCGGCGGACGTGTCTCGGCTTGCGACCCTTTACACGCTAACGCTCGTCAACAACACGACGGGCCAGCGGTTCTCGACGACACAAACGTCGACCGCAGCGAACTCATCGGCGGAGTGGGTTGCCGAGGCACCGTCGCAGTGCATCATCGTCCTCTGCCGCGTGCTCCCACTTGCGAACTTCGGGACCATCACGTTCACGGGGTCCTACGCGACGAGTGGAACGCAGAAGTCGATCTCCGGCTACGCGAACGACTCGATCACGATGACGGACACGACCGGGACCACCGTGCGCGCGCAGCCCTCGGGCCTATCGCCGGACGGGACGCGCTTCTCGGACACTTGGCGTCACAGCTGATCGAAAAGAACCTGCGCGGGGGGCCGACGTCGTCGGCCCCCGTTGCGTTTCCGGGACACCTGGTAGCGGGGTGCCGGGCCGCTCCTATAATGGCCGCCACGGGAAGTAGCGCAGCTTGGTTAGCGCGCCACGTTCGGGACGTGGAGGCCGGGGGTTCAAATCCCCCCTTCCCGACTGAAGAAATCGCAACTGCACTGCTCACGATCGCCGTAGGCGTCGTCGCGCGAACCGGTAGAGGTACCGGGGGGGCAGCGAGCGGATGACCATGTGCGCGTTGCGTACCGGGGAGCGTAGCGGGTCCGCGCCGGGGTCGCGGCCTGCGGCGACCGCGGCTAGGCGTGGCAGGGCGTACTCCCATCCGAGTCGGTGGAAGGTGTGCATGCCTGCTGGTAGGTCGCGGTGGGTGAGTCGCAGCAGTGTTCCCTCTCCGTCGGGCTCGAGTGAGATCTCGACTGTGCTCTGGCCGGGCGGGATGGGCAGCGCTCCGTCCTCCCAGCCCCAGGTGAACACCAGCCGGCGGTCGGGGACGAGCTCTGTCACCTCGCCGCTGACGCGCTCGTGGCCGTTGATGTTGACGCCATACTCGCCGCCGGGTCGGGGATCGAGGACCGCCTCGGTCCCCATCCAGCGCACCATTTTCGCCGGGTCGATGAGGAACTCGAACACGATAGATGGAGCCGCGTCGATCCTGATCTCGAGTTGAACGACCTCAGCGGCGGTTTGCTGCACGGCTCTTCTCATCTGCTTCGGCCTCGCGCTTGAGCTTCTCCAGGCGATTGCTCCAGAAGTCATCCAGGAACGCGCGCAACTCGATCAACCCCTCGGGGCGGACGCGGTAGAGACGTCGGGTACCGTCGCGACGCTCGCTCACCAGCCGGGCGCCGTGCAAGACGCGCAGGTGCTGGGAGATCGCTTGCCTAGTGACGTCGAAGTGCGCGGCGATCCTTCCCGCAGTCATCTCCTCGTCGCGGACCAGTTGCAGGATCTCCCGTCGTCGCGGCTCGGCTATCGCCTCGATCACTGCTTGCACACCGGCAGAATAGCAGCTCCGCAAGCACATGGCTTGCGCAAGTCCCTACCTGCGGATCGGCTTTGGGGCCACCGCCTGACCTTTTCCTACCGCAAGTTGACACTTGCGCAAGTCTCTGCTTACATTATCGAGTGAGCACGCAGGCGACGAGCTACGTGCCGACAAACCGGCGGAGGGGAACGGCAGGGATGAGATTGCGAGCAATGATCGACGCATCCGCAGTGAGGATCCTCGCTGTCGTTTTGCTCGGCATTGGCGCCGCTAGCCCGGCGACTGCAGGCGCCGGGTCAAGTCAGGTATCGGTTGGGCCGATCCAGACCCTGGCCCACGTGCCCTATCCGGGCAATCCCGGCGCCGCGACGCTCGACGGCAACACGATGTGGGTCGACACGTCGGCCGTCTACGACCGTGCGCTCGACGGCTACGACGCCGTGTTCGCCTACGACCTCAACACGGGCCAGCTGCAGTCGCGCCGCCCCAACCCGATCATCGTGCCCCAGCAGCCGGTGGCGGCGATGGGTTTGGCCGGCATCGCCCTCGATTCCGTGGGCCGCCTCTACATCGCCGACATGAACGGGCGGGGGGTCCTCCGGCTCGATCCTCGTACCAATGCGATCAGCCTCTACGGCTCGGTCCCCACGTCGACCTCGACCTCGCTGACCGCGATGCCCACGTTCGAGGTATTCGGGCCCGACGGCTCGCTCTACGTTTCAGACGCCAGCGCACCCGTGATCTGGCGCGTTCCGCCCGGCGGCGGACAAGCCGAGGTCTGGTTCGCAGATCCCCGTCTCGCCGGATGGACGACCACCGCGGTAGACGGCATAGCCATCGATCCTTCGGGCCGAAACCTGTATCTCGCCACTGGTCAGGCGGCGAACGTCCGCATCTACCGACTGCCTCTCGCGCGCCCGGACGCCGCTCACCTGCAGCTGTTCCACACCTATCATCTCGCACCGGTGCTGTGTACAGAGAATGTCGCCAACGTCACCGGCCCCAACGGCCCCGCGGCGCTCCTGGGCTGCCTCGGTCTCAACATCGCGGGGGCAGGAGGCATCGTCTTCGGCAAGTCCGGCCGGCTCTACGTCAGCCTGATACCGGTCGCCCAGCTATCGATCCTGAGCCCCGGCGGCGATGAGCTGCTTCGCTTCCCCGGCCCGGAACAGAACATGCAGCTCGACAACCCCGTCAATGCCCCGTTCAACCTGTCCCTCGACGGCTCTGGACGGCTACTCATCGTGGACAACGGCGATCCAAGCAATGACCCGCCCGGCGGGCCGCACTACGACTCCAAGAGCTGGGCGATACTCGCTGTCCAAGTCCACGACACGCCGGGCAGGCTGTTCAAACCCAATCTCCCATAGCGGCCGCGACTCCCCGTCCCCCTGGAGCGGAAATCCAGCTCACAGTGGTATAGATTCGTTCACATCCTTTACTAAGTTTCGGCCTTGATATAGGCTGCCGCTTGGTCAAGAGTAGGGATTAACCTTTACTAAGAAGGGACGCTGGTAAAGGATGCGAGGTAACCCACGGCGCGCAACATGGCGCTACGACCCCGCGCTGTACGCCCCTCCCCGGTACCGGCGGGCATGCAGCTACGACGCGTTCGTCCCTGACCCGGTCGCCGACATGTCGGTATCGCTGCCGGGAGAGCTCGCTGCGGTGGTCTCCGATGCCGAGGCGGCGATCGCGCGTCTTAATTCCGGAGCCGGCGCGGCGCTCGCTCCGCTTGCCCGGTTGCTGCTTCGGACCGAATCGATCGCCTCTTCCAAGATCGAAGGTATGCAGGTCGACGCAAGGACCCTGGCGCGCGCGGAGGTGGCCTCCGAGACCGGTCGCAGCATCGGGGCAGAGGCCACAGAGATCATCGCGAATATCGACGCGATGCAGTTCGCCGTCGAGGATGCGGCGGCACGAAAGATCTCCGAGAAAGAGCTGCTGGCGATCCACCGCGTCCTGATGGCAAGAACAGAACGAGCCGAGCACGCGGGAAAGCTACGCGATGTGCAGAACTGGATCGGAGGCAACAACTACAACCCCTGCGGGGCTGACTTCGTCCCCCCGCCACCGGATGAAGTCAGGCGGCTCGTCCACGATCTGACCTCCTTCAGTGAGTGCGACGACCTGCCTCCACTGGTTCAAGCCGGCATCGCTCACGCCCAGTTCGAGACTATCCACCCCTTCGAAGACGGAAACGGACGCACCGGGCGCGCGCTTATACAGGTGATCTTGCGCGGCCGGCGCCTTGCCAC
>VAYV01000184.1 GCA_005883175.1 Actinomycetota bacterium | reverse complement strand
CGGGGCGAGCACCCTTGGGAGCGACGCCGAGCTCGCCCTGTTCAACCCAGGTGCGGCCGACGCCGACGTCTCCGTGTCGCTGATCGCCGATGGGCGGGTGTTCCAGCCGCAACGGTTGTCGCGCCGCATCATCGCGTCACGCACCAGGCAAGACTTCCGTCTGGGAGATTTCGCGTTCAGTGCGCGCAACTTGACGGCGATCGTTCACGCGAACGTCGGTCGCGTTGTGGCCGAAGCCCTTGTCCGTACCGCGAGCGGCGCCGAGCTCCTGCCCGGCCAGATCCCGTCGAACGAGCTCGTCGCAGTCGCGGGGCAGAGCGGTACCGGGTCGAGTGTCGGCGTGACCGTCATCGGCAGCGACGACGCCGGCATCGAGGCCCGGCTGATCAACGCAAAGGCGCAGGTCTCGGTTGGAGGCTTCCCACCGTCGCTTCCACCGGAGGCGGGTCGCTTCCTCGCGATCCCCGACCAAGGCGCGGCGGGGGCCGCCGGATACGAGTTCCACGTCGGCGTTGGGTCGCCGCTCGTGACGGAAACCACCTGGACCACGACGCGCGGCGGCGTGCAAGAGCAAGCATCGCTTCCCGGCGCGGCGCCGGCGCCGCACTGGGCGGCGGTGCTCGGCGCCTTCCAGCCGGGAACCGCGACGCGCGCGGTCATCGTCAATCCTCGCGGCGTCACCAGCGCCGTTCGCGTCACGACGATCGGCCCGGCAGGAACGAGCGCGCAAAACCTGTCGATACCGGCCGGCCGCCTCGTCGACATCGCGATCGGGAACGGCGCCGGAACGTTCGCCGTCGTTGTCGACGCCGACGGACCTGTGGTGCTCGCGCTCCGAAGCGTCGGGTTCGTGACGGGAGGCTCTGGATCGTCGGTTGCGATCGTGGGCGAATCGTTCTCCGAGCCCACGCCTGAAGCCGTTGCGATCGATCCGCGCACGGGGGTCCCCGCCGTCGTGCCGACGAGCTGAGGAAATCTCGCGGTAGCGGGTTATTAAATGACCCACCACCATTCTGTCTTGGGTGGTGTCTCAGTTCGATTGAGGGCTCAGGATTGATTCGGCGTAGGGTGAGTTGATGGATTGGATGGCGACGGTCGAAGTGCAGACTGCCGAGCCGTTGAACCAGGAGGCGGTTTTAGACGTTCTCGCCCGCCTGAAGAACCTGGGAGCTGTTGCTGGCTGGAACGCGGGCGATCCCTTGGTCGGTCTAACTTTTTCGGTCCCTGCGCGCACTTCCAAAGCTGCTGCGAGCCTCGCGTGCGACGTTGTTCTGTTGGTGCTGCCGGAGTCCGCTGTCACCAGCGTTGAGATTGAGCCTTACCCTGAGCAACACCCAACGGCCGTCTGATCTCTCAATTTCCGGTTGGGTCAGATGACTCACTACTCTCTCAATTTCCGGTTGGGTCAGATGACTCACTACCATTTCTCATGAATCCCTTGCACGCTTGTTCTCGCGTGTGTTAGGTTGTTTGAGTACTCCCGAGAAGTGAGTAGGGGCGACCGGAAGGCTACTCGGGAGTACATCTTTTGGTCATGAGTGAGCCCGCGCCCCGCGCGCGGTGCTCGAAACGTTGATAGCAGTGCAGGTAAGAGGCCATCCGAGCGGTGGTCTCTTTGTTTTGGTGTTCGCTCGTCGAGGCCGATCCGGTCCGGCCGGATCTGGTCTTGACGGCAGCCGAAAATCAAAACTGCCTTAGGTAACAAATCTCGTATCGTTCGCGCCGTGGCCGGCAAGGGCAACAACGACGTTCGGCGGTGCTATCGGAACGGCTGTCGCTGGCCGGCTTCCGCGTCGCTGACCTATGCGTACGCCCAGAAAGTCGTCCGGATCGAAGACCTGACGCCGCAGCCACACCCGGCCGCGTACGACCTTTGCGCTGCTCATGCAGAGCGGCTCGCGGTGCCTTTGGGCTGGCTGAAGGAAGACTTGCGAGTCGTTCCGCCTGCCGTCACGCCGATCCGTCCCGAGGTCGGGAGCTGGGAAACGGCAGCCGACGCCTCTGCCAGCGGCGCCTAAGCGCCCGATCACCAACCCCTTGACCGGCGGGCCGATACCTGCTGGAGTCTCTTAGGTAATCCGCTACCTAAGAGGCTACCGGTGCCCATCGATCGATCCCTCATCCGGTCCATCCGTCGTATGGACGAATACGACCTGCGACGGCTCATGATCTTCATCCGGGGCTTGCTGCTTCATCGAGATGGCCCCGATTTCAAGGAAGAACGGCCGGAAGAGCACGCGAAAGTGACCTACAGGCTCGAGCAGGTTCGGTGCGGGAAGGACGGGTGCACGCGTTGTCCGCACGGGCCGTACTGGTACGCCTACTGGCGCGAGGGAGGCCGCCTGCGCTCGCGCTACATCGGCAAACAGCTGCCGGAGGGGACCGACGTCACCTGAATGGGTGGTTTGCCTCCATTGGGAAGACCCCCCGGTTGGATCATGTTGAGGTCCCGCGCAAACAGGTATGTTTGGGGCAAGGTTCCGGGCGCCTGAGCCCGGGGGAGAAGGGCCTGTGACAAGCGCTGGTGGAACAAAGACGGCGAGCCGATCGACCTCCCGAACGTGCTCGAGCTCGCCAAGCGGGCGCCGAAGCGCGCCGCGAAACCCAAGGCGTAGCCGCCACCCATGGGCGCGGCCCGCGCCGTCGATCTCGCCTTCCACGGAGCCCTCGCTGAGGCGGAAGCCGCCCTGGGGCGGGATCGCTCCCCGGAAGCACGATGGGTCCGCGCGTACGTCGCGGCGGCGCGCGGCCGGTTCTTCGATTCCCTCGATCTCGCCCGTCCGCTGACGGCGCGGGCGCCTCGCGCTGTTCGCGTTTCCGCTTCGATCACCACCGGATCCGCGCTCCGCCAGCTCGGCCACTATCGAGCCGCCCGGCACTACGACCGGATCGCATCGAAGGCAGCGCGCACCGGCGCCGAGCGCGCGCGCGCGACGATCGGCCTCGCGGCCGACGCGATCGGTCTGGGCCAGGCGGCCGTCTGCGCGCGCCTCCTCGCCGACGCCGCGGCGCTCGCATCCACTCGTGACTGGCGCGGGAACGTTCGCCTGGACTGGGTGCGGACCGAGCACGCGGTCGCAACCGGCCGGCCTCGGGCGGCGATCGGCCCGGCTCGGAGATCGTTGCGGCGCGCACACGCCGAGCACGCGATACGACACGTCGCGAAGTCACATCTCTTCCTCGGCGTGGCGCTCGTCGAATCCGGCAACGCTCGCGCAGGCGAACGAGAGTTGAACGACGCGTTACGAGCCGCGCGCGCATGCGGCGCGGAGGCGATCGTTGAGGTTGCGCGGAGGCTGCTCGAACGAGGTCGCGACCGCGTCGCTGGGTAGGATGGCCGTCGTGGACCTCGACGCGATCTTCAAGGCGTACGACATCCGCGGCCTGTATCCGGATCAGCTCGACGAGGAAGTTGCGCACCGAGCCGGCCGCGCGTTCGTATCGTTGCTCGACGCGCGCTCGATCGTCGTCGCGCACGACATGCGTTCCTCGAGCGAGCCGTTGTCCGCGGCCTTCATCTCCGGATCGGCAACCCAAGGTTCGGACGTCATCGACATGGGGCTCGCCACGACCGACATGCTGTACTTCGCGTCCGGCTCGCTCGATATGCCGGGCGTTGTGTTCACGGCGTCGCACAACCCGTCCAAGTACAACGGGATGAAGATGGTGCGCGCCGGCGCCCTTCCGGTCGGCAGCGAGAGCGGCATGAACGACATCAAGGAGATGGTCGCGAGCGGGGAGTTCCCGCGGCCGCCGCGGCTCGGACAGATCACGCGGCGTAACCTCATGGCCGAGTTCGTGAAGCACGTGCTGTCCTTCGTCGACGTGAAGGCGTTGCGGCCATTGAAGGTCGTGATCGACGCCGGCAACGGGATGGCCGGCTTGTCGGTGCCGCGCGTGTTCGAGCGGCTTCCGTTCGAGGTCGTCCCGCTCTACTTCGAGCTCGACGGAACGTTCCCGAACCATCCGGCCGATCCCATCCAGCCGGAGAACCTCGCGGCCTTGCGCGCGGCCGTGCTCGAACACAAGGCCGTGGCCGGCATGGCATTAGACGGCGACGCCGACCGCGTGTTCTTCGTCGACGAGAAAGCGGAGCCGGTGTCGGCGTCGCTCCTCGGCGCCATGATCGCCAAGGTGATGCTCGAGCGGCATCCCGGTGAGAAGATCGTGTACTCGCTGACGTGCTCGCGCGTCGTGCCGGAGACGATCATCGAGAACGGCGGCGAACCGATACGCACGCGTGTCGGTCACTCATTCATCAAGCAGGTCATGGCCGAGACCGGCGCAGTCTTCGGCACCGAGCACTCCGGCCACTTCTATCTTCGCGACCACTACCGCGCCGAGTGCGGCGTCATCACGGCTCTGCAGACGCTCGAGGTGATCTCCCGGTCGGGCGGCAGCTTCAGCGACGCGCTGGCGCCCTTCCGACGGTACTGGAACTCCGGCGAGATCAACTCGGAAGTGGCCGACAAAGAGGGCGCGATGCGCCGGGTCGAGCAGGCCTTCCCCGACGGCAGCCACGACCACACCGACGGCTTGCTGATCGACTACGACGAGTGGTGGTTCAGCTTGCGGCCGTCGAACACCGAACCCTTGCTCCGGCTGAACGTCGAGGCCCGCGACGCGTCTGTGGGCGAAGCCCGCCGCGACCAGATCCTGTCGATCATCCGAGGCTGAGCACGGGGGTTCGCGCTCGCGGGAGCAGGCCGTAGAATCCCGGGCGAACCTTGGAGGAGACGATGGCCGTTAGCCAAGAACTGCTCGACATCCTCATCTGTCCGAACTGTCACGGCGCGATCGTGTACGACGAAGCCGCGCAGACGATCACGTGCCAAGGGACGTGCAAGTACGTGTATCCGGTTCGCGACGACATCCCCATCATGCTCATCGACGAAGCGGAGAAGCCGGCTTCGTGAACGACCTCGACGACCCCGGCTCGTTCGCTGCGGTCGATCCGCATGATGCGCTTGGGATCGTCGAAAGCACGCCGGAGCAATGGCGCGAAGCGATAACGCGCGCGCGCTCGTGCGACGGATTGCCAACACGGCACGGGATCAACGGCATCGTCTACTGCGGGATGGGCGGAAGCGGGATCGCAGGCGACGTGCTCGCCGCGATCGCGGCCGAAGAAGGGACCGTTCCGGTTACCGTGGTGAAGGGTTACAAGCTCCCCGCGTGGACGGGTCCGAACACGCTGGTCTTCTGCGCGAGCTACTCCGGGAACACAGAGGAGACGCTCGCGTGCTTCGACGACGCCTTGGAACGCAAGGCACGGATCGTCGCGATCGCAACGGGGGGTGCGCTCGCCGATCGCGCGCGCACACACTCCGTCGCGACGATCTCTCCGGTTGAGGGGCTGCAACCGCGCCAAGCTCTCGCATCGCTCGCCGCTCCTGCGCTCGTCCTCGCGGAACAGCTGGGCTTGCTCGCCGACCTCACGCCGCATCTCACGGAGACGGGAGACGTGCTCGAGCGGCAAGTCACGGTGTACGGGAGAGACGTCGCCGCGGACAAGAACGACGCGGAGAAGATCTCGGGGCAGCTCGTCGGAAGGATCCCGCTGGTGTGGGGCCAAGAAGGAGTTCTGTCGGCCGCGGCAACGCGGTGGCGGACGCAGCTCAACGAGAACGCGAAGGTCCCCGCGTTCTCGAGTGTCCTGTCGGAGCTCGATCACAACGAAGTCGTGGGCTACGAGCAGGCCTCGCCGGGGATCGGCGACCTCGCGATCGTCGTGCTGCGGATGCCGAACGAGAACCCGCGCATCACGCAGCGGATCGAGGCGACGCTCGAGCGGATCGGCGGCCCGGTCGCCACCTCTATCGAGGCGCGCGCGATCGGGGAATCGCCGCTCGCCCGGCTCATGAGCTCCGTCCTGCTCGGCGACTTCGTCAGCGTGTATCTTGCAGTGCGCCGGGGCGTCGACCCGACCCCCGTGACCGCGATCGACGAGCTCAAGGGTCGCTTGGCCTGACCTCTCCGAGGAGGAAACGTGGATCACGATGTGAAAGACCTCGCGCTCGCGGGGCACGGACGCGTCCGGATCGAATGGGCCGGACAGCACATGCCGGTTCTTCAGGCCATCCGCGAGCGCTTCGCGAAAGAGAAGCCGTTGCAGGGATGGGTTATCGCCGCGTGCCTGCACGTGACGAGCGAAACGGCCAACCTGATGCTGACGCTGCAGGCGGGCGGCGCCGACGCGTCGTTGTGCGCATCGAACCCGTTGTCCACCCAAGACGATGTCGCGGCCGCGCTCGTCGAAGCGGGGATCCCGACGTACGCGATCAAAGGTGAGGACAACGACACGTACTACAAGCACATCCACGCGGTGCTCGACCGGCGCCCGGCGATCACGATGGACGACGGTGCCGACCTTGTATCCCTGCTGCACAAGCAGCGCGTCGATCAGCTGGCGGACATCAAAGCAGGAACCGAAGAGACCACGACCGGCGTGATCCGGCTGCGTCAGATGGCCGCCGACAAGGTCTTGCGGTACCCGATCGTGGCCGTGAACGACACGCCGACGAAGCATCTGTTCGACAACCGGTACGGCACGGGTCAGTCTTCGTTGGACGGCATAACGCGCGCGACCAACATCCTGTGGGCCGGCAAGACCGTCGTCGTCGGCGGATACGGCTACGGCGGCCGGGGCTTGGCGATGCGCGCGCGCGGGCTCGGCGCGCAGGTCGTCGTGACCGAGGTCGACGCAGTCAAAGCGCTCGAAGCCGCGATGGAGGGGTACGCGGTTCTGCCGATGGTCGAAGCAGCGCGCATCGGCGACGTCTTCATCACGGTGACCGGCGACAAGGACATCCTTCGCCGCGAGCACTTCGAGGTCATGAAGGACGGCGCGATCATGGCCAACACGGGCCATTTCGACGTCGAGATCAACAAGGGCGACTTGCGCGCGCTCACGCGCGAGACGCGCGAGATGCGGGAGCACGTCGTCGAGTACACGCTCGAAGACGGGCGGAAGGTCTACCTGCTCGCCGACGGACGTCTCGTGAACCTCGCGGCCGCCGAAGGCCACCCTGCGGCTGTGATGGACATGTCCTTCGCCGATCAGGCTCTCACCACGGAGTGGCTCACGAAGCAAGACAATCTGTCGCCGAACGTTTACGACGTACCGGACGAGATCGACCGCGAGGTCGCCAAGCTGAAGCTGTCGACGATGGGCATCCGCATCGACGAGCTGACGCCGACGCAACAGGCCTATCTGAGCAGCTGGCAGGAAGGCACCTAACCGGTTGTGGCGGAAGACGAACCGCGTCTCGCTCCCTTCGAGCCGGAACCACAGCTCGCTCCGCACACGAACGGATCGCGCCTCAAGCATCGACGGCGCGTGCTCGGCGGCATCACGTTCGGCTTCCTGCTCGGGTCGTTGCTCGCAACGAGCATCGTTCCGCGGCTGCAGTGGCTGAATCTCTCGACGATCGGGTGGTGGGGCCGGCCGGTCCTGGCCGCCTTCGGTGCGGGGATGATCATCGGCGCCTTCCGTCGTGACGATCTGCGCGCGGCGGTCACGGGCGGAGCCATCGGAGGCCTGCTCGCGTTGTGGGGTGTGTACGCGATCGTTCGCCTCAGTGTCCACGTGCTCTTCGTCGACCGGTCGATCACGCGCGTGATCACGCTGGATCTCCTCCGTCTCGCCGCGTGCGGAGCTCCCGGCGGCGCGGCCGGTGCCGCTGCGGGATGGGGCGCGCGCATGGTGACCGAGCGCGCCGCGGGCGGCCGCTAGACTCGACGCTTATGCGAT
>VAYV01000336.1 GCA_005883175.1 Actinomycetota bacterium | reverse complement strand
CGGCCGGATCGACATGATCGAAGACCGGCTGATCGGCATCAAGAGCCGCGAGGTGTACGAGGTGCCCGGTGCCGTCACGCTGATCACGGCGCACCGCGACCTCGAAGACCTCACGCTCGAGCGATCGCTCGCTTCGTTCAAGCGCGGCATGGAGCCCGTCTACGCAGATCTTGTCTACAACGGCTTGTGGTACTCGCCGCTGCGGCGCGCCCTCGACGCGTTCATCGCCGATTCGCAGCGGCCGGTGACCGGCGACGTGCGGATGCGCCTGTACCGTGGGGCCGCAACCGTCGAAGGGCGCCGCGCGCCGCAGGCCCTCTACGAGCACGGCTTGGCGACGTACGAAGCGGGGGACCGGTTCGACCACGACGCGGCCGCCGGCTTCGTGAAGCTGTGGGGCTTGCCCTTGAAGGTGTGGTCGGAGCGGCAGGGCGAGGGGCGGTGACCAAGCTCTGGGGCGGCCGCTTCGGCGACGAGCCGGCGCCCGAGCTGATCGCGTTCACGGAAAGCCTGTCGTTCGACCGGCTGCTCGCCAACGAGGACTGCGCGGTGCTGGCAGCTCACGCGCGCGCCCTCGCGCGAGCCGGCATCATCGGGGACGACGATGCGGACGTCGCGGTCGCCGCGCTGGAAGGCATCGCCAAGGACATCGCGTCCGGCTCGTTCGGCTTCGACGACGGCGACGAGGACATCCACACCGCCGTCGAGCGCGCGCTTCTGGCCCGCGCACCAGACGTCGCTCCGCGCGTTCGAGCAGGCCTCTCCCGCAACGACCGAGTCGTCGCGGCGCTGCGGTTGTGGTTGATCCGACACGGCCGCTCGGTCGCTCTGACGCTGTGCGACCTCATCGACGCGTTGACCGGGCGCGCGCGCGAGCACGCCGACGCGCTGCTCCCCGGGTATACGCACTTGCAGCGCGCGCAACCGGTACGGCTGGCGCACCACTTGCTTGCGCACGCTTTCGCGTTCGAGCGCGACGTGCGCCGGCTGCTCGACGCGCTCGGCCGAACCGACGTTTCGCCGCTCGGTGCCGGCGCGCTCGCCGGTTCGACGCTCGGCCTCGACGCGCACGCGACCGCGCACGCCTTGGGGTTCGGCTTCGTCGCGCCGAACTCGATCGACGCCGTCTCCGACCGGGATTTCGTCGCCGAGTTCTGCGCCGCCGTCGCGATCGCAGCGGTTCACGCGTCGCGCTTGGGTGAGGAGATCGTGCTGTGGACCTCCGCCGAGTTCGGGTTCGCCGAGCTGTCCGACGCGTTCGCGACCGGCTCCAGCTTGATGCCGCAGAAGAAGAACCCCGACGTCGCCGAGCTGGCACGTGGCAAAGCCGGGCGCCTCATCGGGAATCTGACCGGTCTGCTCGCGACGTTTCCGGTTCGATACTGATGCGATGGCGCGCGCGGCCTCGGACGGCATGCTGCTGGCGACCGACCTCGCCGAGTACCTCGTCACGAAAGGCGTGCCCTTCCGCGAGGCGCACGACGTCGTCGGGGCGATCGTGCAGCGCGCGCTCGCCGAGGGCCGCTCGATCGGCGACCTTTCCGTCGAGGACCTGCGCGCGTTCTCCGATCGCTTCGACACGGACGTCACCGACGTTCTGGACGTGCGCCGCTCGGTCGACCGGAGGGATGCGCCCGGACCCTCGGCGCCCTCGGTCGACTCGCAGCTCTCGCACCTCGATGCGTCGCTGAAGCAGATCCGGGACGCACTCGGCTAGGGACGCCGGCCTCGCTAGGATTCACCCGGCATGCCGAAGACGAACGAGGAAGTCGAAGAGCTGCTCGGCGAGTGGGCCGAGCTGCTCCAGATAACCGGCAGGGACCCCTATCGCGTGCGGGCGTACGAGAAGGCGGCGCGCTCGATCGGCGGCTACTCGAAGGATCTCCGCGAGCTCGACGACAAGGGAATCCTCGCGATCCCGAACGTCGGGAAGAACATGCTCGGCCGGATCCGCGAGTACCTCGACACCGGCACGATGCACGAGCTGGAAGACCTGCGGGAGATGGTTCCCGGCGGGATGCGAGAGCTGCTCCGCATCCCGGGGCTCGGTCCGAAGAAGGCGATCCTCGTCTACGACACCTTGGGCGTGACGACCTTGTCCGAGCTCGCCGCCGCCGCCGAAGCCAACAAACTCCAAGGCATCAAAGGGCTGGGGGCGAAGACCGAAGAGAACCTGCTGCGCGGCATCCGCAACTACACGCAGCAGGAAGAGCGCGTCATGGTCGACCAGGCGCTGGAAGCAGCAGAGCGGATCATCGCGTCGCTGACCGAGGGATGCTCGTTCGACGAGATCGCGTACGCGGGGTCGCTTCGCCGGATGCGCGAAACGATCGGCGACATCGACATCCTCGTTGCGGCTGCGGAAGCAGAGCAGATCATGGACGCGTTCGCCTCGATGGCACGGGTGCGCGAGGTCGTCGCGAAGGGCTCGACCAAGACGACTATCGTGACGCGCCGGGGGCTACAGGTAGACCTCCGGGTCGTCCCGTACGAGGCGTGGGGCGCGGCGCTGATCTACTTCACCGGATCGAAGGCGCACAACATCAAGGTCCGCGAGATCGCGGTCAAGAAGGGCCTCAAACTGTCCGAGTACGGCTTGTT
>VAYV01000335.1 GCA_005883175.1 Actinomycetota bacterium | reverse complement strand
TGAGGCGGCGGTCGCCGTCGACGAACGCGACGGTATCCGGCTCGCGCGCGGCTACCTGCTTAAGGAGCGCCCCGATCACGCCTCGAAGGATACGTTCTTCCCGCTTGAGGGCCTGGGCGCGCGCCCGTTTACGGTGGCGTTGTCAGTTGCACCCCAGATGCGATGGAAAGATGACAACACAATCCCTGGATCGAAAAATCGGAGAGCTCGCGCAACGTCAATACGGGCTCTTCAGCCGCAAGCAGTTGCGGTCATTGTGCGTCGGCGACGGTTTCATCGATCGCCGGATGAAGTCCGGCCGTTGGGAGTTGGTTGCACGTGGCGTATTTCGACTGAAGGGTGTGCCAGGCAGCTGGCGCCAGTCGCTCTTCGCCGCCACGCTTTATTGGGGGCCCGGCTCTGCGGTTTCTCATCGAGCCTGTGCGGCTTTGCGAGGACTAACCGGATTCGAGAGTCAGATCGTGGAGTGCACTGTCCCGAAGCATCGTCGCGGCGGACGGATGGGGATAGTCCACCGGAACCGACTCGATCCTGTTGACATAGAAACCTTTGACGGCCTACCGGTGACGACGGTCGCGCGTACGCTGATAGACCTGGCATCGATAAGCCGCCGGGAGCGCGTGGAGGAGGCACTCGACGACGCACTCAGCCGCCACCTCGTTTCGATCCTGCAGTTGCGGCGGAGGCTTTCTGCGATCGGCCGCTCGGGCCGGCCCGGGGTCCGCACGATGCGCGCGCTTATTGCTGCCCGCGTTGGCGGCCGAGTGCCTCAAAGCGTCTTCGAAACCAGGATGCTTCGAGCAATCAAGAGAGCAGGCTTACCGCGCCCCGAGGTTCAGTTCCCCGTACGCGACGGAAGCCGCACAATCGCCATTGTTGATTTCGCATATCCCGAGCAGCTTCTCGCCATCGAAACCGACGGATATCGGTGGCATGCAGGTAAGGCTCGCTGGCAGAAGGATCTGAGCAGACGCAATCGGCTGACCGTGGTTGAGTGGCGCGTCATGCATGTCACTTGGGATGAGTTGCACGAGACCCCGATGGCGGTGACTGATTGCATCCGGCGAACACTGGCGATGTCAGCGAGACCCCGCATGTGATGGATAACTGACATCGCCGTAGGGGGCGCGCAGGATGCCGGCAGGGGACTACTTCCCGTTGAGCTGGAACACCTTGATCGCGTTCCCGGCACAGATCTTGTGCTTGTCCTCGTCGGGGATGTCGCCCATGGCCTTGTCGCTGATGAAGTTCGCGTAGATCGACTGCCGGAAGAGATCCGAAGGCGTCACGTCGATCTTCGTCCCCGTCCAGAATTGGTGCTTACGGTGCGTGTAGTCCGCGCGCTCCAAGAAGTACGGCAGCCAGCCGATGCCCGACTCCGCCGAGATGAACTTCAGCTTCGGGTGCGCGTGCAAGATGCCGCTGAACAGAAGGTTGGCGACGATCTGCATGTTCGAGGACGGCGCCATGCACACGAACACCTCGGCCGGCGAGCCGGCGGCGTCTTGCAGGAACGAGACGTCGGCCTTGCCCGACACGATGTGGATCTCTGCGGGGACGCCGGTCTCTTCCATCGCGTCCCAGAGCGGTTCCCATGACGGGTCGCCGAAGGGCGCGACCCCGAGGGAATTCGGATGCGATGGCAGCGAGATGCACTTCAGGCCGCGCCCGTAGACCCGGCGAAGCTCCTCGGCTGCGGCGGAAAGGTCCCACAGCGGCAGGATGCCCGCACCGATGATCCGCTCGGGATCGGCCGCCTGCCATTCGTCGACGAGCCAGTCGTTGTACGCGCGCATCAACGCCAGCGCGTAGGGCCGGTCCTGGATCTCGATGAACGCGGCGCCGGCGAGCCCGGGCAGCGTCGGGAACGTCACCTGCGCGTCGACGCCGTCGATGTCCATGTCCTTGATGCGCTCGCGTGGGTCGTAACAGCCCTTCCGCATCGCGTCGAAGGTCTTGGACTTCGGGCTGAACTCGGTCTCCTTCTGGCCGGCGGCCGATGACAGGCCGCTCATCGCGATCGGGCGCTCGATCCCGGGGACGTGCCACGCGGCTTCGTCATCGGTCTCGACGAGCTTCGGTGTGCGATCCTCGAACTCTTTCGGCAAGCGGCTGTCGAAGATGCCGGGCGGCTCGATGATGTGATCGTCGGTGGAGATGACCTGGTACTCGCGCATCGTTGTGCCTCCCTTGATGCCGGCTCGGCGACATTCTATGTCGAGCATCCCTCGAAGTGACAGTCACGTCAGGTCCGACGAAGGACGGGTTATCGAGGACCAGTCCGGCCGGCGCTGCCCGTTCCTTCATGGCCGCTCCGGGAGGTCGAAATCACCAGGAAGGCCTATGGCCCCATACCGGGGCCCCATCTATGTTCGTCGCAGGACGCAGCGGTTTTAACCG
>VAYV01000334.1 GCA_005883175.1 Actinomycetota bacterium | reverse complement strand
GTGAACGCGAAGCCGAACATCGTGAGCTCTGCTCCCAACACGGCGCCGAACACGGATCCGATCACACTTACGCTGACCGGGACCAACTTCGAGGCGTCCGGAGGTGCCACGCTGACCAAGACGGGTCAGACCGCCATCGCCGGGACGAACTGGACGCGCAACACCACCAGCTCTCTGTCGATCGACTTCGACATCACCGACGCGGCGCCGGGCGCGTGGGTGATCAACATCGTCAACGGCGACGGCGGGCCGGCGTCGTGCTCGAACTGCTTTACGATCACCGCTCAAGCGCCGGGTACCAGTTCCGCAACTCCGCCGGGGAGCCCCCAAGGAACGACGAATAAGAACATCTCGATCCTCGGTGCGAACTTCTTCCCTGGCGCAACGGTCTCGTTCTCCGGAACCGGAATCACGGTGAATGCGACGCCCACGTTCGTCGACACGAGCCATCTCACCGCGAACATCACGATCGCCCAAGCCGCGACCACGGGCGCGCGCGATTTCACGGTGACGAACACCGACAACCAGGCGAGCACGTGCACGGGCTGCTTCACCGTAACGTCGCCGGTTGGGGTCACGTTCACCAACCCCACCACGTTGACCGGAACGATCACGGCCACGTTCAGCCGAGATGTGACCGGGGTGACGGGCGGCTCGACGGGGAACTTCATTTTCAACGTCACGGGTTCCGGCACGGTCCTCGCTGCCACGCTCACGTGTTTAGACGCCGTCGATGCGTCGACGAGCTGCGCCGGGTCAACCGTCCGCAAGGCGATCCTTACGCCGACCGCGCGGCTGGTGCCGGGGGAGCACTACACGGCGACCGTGAACCCGGCGAGCGCATCAACCTCGATCACCGATTCCAACGGCGCCCCGATCAGCCAAACGTCGGGGGCCTTCCGGGCGTCGCTCGTGGAGCAGGAGTCCAGTTTGGCCGCGAGCTACACCTGGCGCGCCATCCCGACGACGAGGGCATGGGGCGGGTCGTACACGACCGAGCGCATCGCCGGCGCGCGCGCGACGTACACGTTCACCGGGACCTCCCTGAGGTGGTACACGGTTCGGGGGCCCGATCAGGGAACCGCTACGGTCACGATCGACGGTCTCTCGTACGGAACGGTCAACAACTACCGCGCGACGCCGTTGTTCGGCGGGTTCGTCTCGTTCACCGGTTTGGGAGCAGGGACCCACACGATGGTGATCACGGTTAGGGGTGCGAAGGGGTCGAGGGCCGGCACCGGAACGTTCGTGTCCATCGACGCGATGCAGCCTGGGACCGCTGCCCTCCAGAAGACTCCGCCGGTGCGATACCAGTGGCGGTTCGCCCCATTCGCCGGGGCTTCCGGCGACGGTCGACACGTACCGCTCGACGACCGGCCTCGGATTCCTACGCATCACCGGTCTGACCGACACCATCCACACGATCAAGATCGTCAACGCGGGAACAAGAAACGCGGCTTCGCACGGGACCTACGTAACCGTAGACCGGTTCGTCGTCGGCTAGGGATTAGCCGCGCGCAGCGCGCGCGTGCAATCCTTCGGGCATGGACTTCGATCTCTCGCCCGCCGACCTCGCGTTCCGCGAGGAGTTCCGCGCATGGCTGTCCGAGAACAAGCCACCCGACATAGACGTCGCGTCGGACTTCAAGGAAGCCGAAACGCTGCGGGAGTGGCAGCGCCTTCTGGCGAGCGGCCGGTGGGTCGGCGTCCACTGGCCGGTCGAGTACGGGGGGCGCGGCGCCTCGCTGGTGCAGGTCGCGATCTACAACGAGGAGCTTGCGCGCGCGCACGCGCCGCAGATCCTCGGGCGCGCGGGCGTAAACCTGGTCGGCCCAACGCTGATGGCGCACGGGACCGACCAACAGAAGCAGCAGTGGCTGTCGAAGATCCTCGCGGCGGAGCACATCTGGTGCCAGCTCTTCAGCGAACCGGGGGCCGGGAGCGACCTCGCGGGGCTGTCGACCAAAGCAGAGAAGCGCGGCGACACGTACTTCGTGAGCGGCCAGAAAGTGTGGTCGTCGTACGCGAAGTTCGCCGACTTCGGGATCGCGTTGGTGCGCACCGATCCGAGCGCGCCCAAGCACAAGGGGATCTCGATGCTTGCGCTGCCGATGGGTGCGCAGGGTGTCGATGTGCGGCCGCTCAGGCAGATCACCGGCGAGTCCGAGTTCAACGAGGTCTTCTTCGACGAGGTGCCGGTGCCGGCGGAGAACCTCATCGGCATCGAGAACGACGGCTGGCGCGTCGCCGGGACGACGCTTGCGAACGAGCGCGGTACCAGCTTCGTCTGGAAGGAGCAGGTCCTGCACGAGGTTGCGCGCGAGATGCTGTTGAAGCGCGCCATCGAGCGCGGCGACTACGACGACCCGGTCGTGCGACAGAAGATCGCACAGTCGTGGATCGAGGTCGAGATCTTCCGGCTCCATAACGCGCGCACGCTGACCAAGCTCGACAAGGGCGAGCAGGTCGGGCCGGAGTCGTCGATCGTGAAGCTCTTCTGGAGCGAGATGAGCCAGAAGCTGGCGGAAACCGCGGGGTCGATCCTCGGTGAGGACGGCTTGGTGATGTGGGACGACGTGTCCGCTGTTGATCGCGGCCGGTGGGCGCGCGCGATGCTGTGGTCGCGCGCGGCGTCGATCGCAGGCGGCACGAGCGAGATCCAGCGCAACATCATCGCGGAACGGATCCTGGGACTCCCGCGC
>VAYV01000333.1 GCA_005883175.1 Actinomycetota bacterium | reverse complement strand
CTTCAGGAACTGGCGTCGGTCCATGGCTCCTTCGGCCTTTTTCGCCAAGCAACCCAACGACCCCTACCTACACCCGCAGGTTTTTCCAAAACGAAAGGAGCGAGGTCTTAGCCTCGCTCCCTCGCAGTGAAGGTTCCCCGTGGTGTACGGGGTCACCCCGCGAACTGTTATTTTCGCACGTCTTCACATGTCTGCCAATGCCAGATGGCAGGACGGCTATCCCTCTTCACCGCCCCGGCGAGGGTTCCCCAACCGCAGTTGAGGAGTGGACCCGACGAGACTCGAACTCGCACCTTCACTTTCGCGGGGTGATGTGCTGCCACCTACACCACGGGCCCACCGCCGCGCGCGACGGTAGGCGGACGGCTTTCTGGGTGCACGTACGAGAAGAGTGGGCAGAACGCGATGCGCGCGCAGCCTGACCCTGGTCGGTCAGTCCTTCGGCGGCAACGGCGGACCGACGAATTCTTGGCCGAACTTCGCTGCGATCGCGGTCAGCTCTTCCTTCGACAAGAACTGCTCATCGGCCGGAGGCAGCTCGACAGATCGAGCCGGCTTCCCTCCGCCGCGGAAGAATCCTTCGGCACCCGCTGGTCCGAAGAACAAGATCAAGCGCGCCTCATCCGAATCGACCCGGAACGCGTGCGGGACGTCGCGCGGGCCGTAAACGAGCGAGCCGGCCGTCGCTTCCATCACGTCGTTGCCGTGCTGGACACGAACCGCGCCGGACAACACTAGGAACATCTCGTCTTCTCGGCGGTGGATGTGGAGAGGCGACGCGAATCCCTTCGGCGCGAGCAGCTCCAACACCGTGAAGCGGCCATCCGTTAGATCACCGGTCGCCTTGAGCACTCCGAGGCCGCCGTTAAACCACAGGGCCTCGCCTTCGCCGGGTCCGATGCCGTACGCGCTGCTCGCTGCCGGAGGCGTCATCGCGTGCTCCTTCCAGGGCTCGGCGCGGGGCCGAGCACACCTAGGGGTCCACCGGGAGGTGCGTGGCCACCCTAGACGTCGGCGAACGTAGGACCAAACCGGGGCGCGCCTACGCCGGAAGCGGAGAAACAGCCCGAACGGCCCATGCCGTTTCGACGAGTCCCTTCTGATAATTAGGGACACTCGTTGAGGCACGGGGGTCGGGATGAGCAGAAGTCGGCTGTTCGCCTTCCGGGCGACCACCATCGCAAGCCTCATGGACGATCTCAATCAACTTCACCGCGACCGACGATGTCGGCCTCAACTACGTCATCTTCGAGTTCACCGACCAGAATGCGTCCACCAGCCACGGCGCGTACTTCGCTGCCTTCGGCTACAACATCAACGGCCAGACGTCGGCATCGTCGACTGCGACGGGCACGCTACGCCAGTGGGCGCCGTCCAATCCGTATCAGCTGATGGACGTCACCGTGTACGACCTGAACGGGAACAGCGCGACCTACAACCGCGACGGTACGGTCACGCTATCCGCGGGGGCGAGCGGCCCGACGACGCACTCCTTCAACCTGGCGAACGCCGACTTCACGGTTAACAACCCGAACGAGGACATCACGCCTCCGCAGATCACGTCGCTCTCCGTGTACCAGGGCACCATCAACGCCGGGGATCCTATCGTCGTTCAGTACACGGCGACCGACGATCGGTCGGGTATCGATAGCGTCAACGTGACGTACACCTCGGACGCGGGCGGCTCGGATGTCGTCGCGTCGTCGCCACCCGGCGCGCTCGCGGTAGCGGGACCTGCGAGCGGCGTCGTTCCTCTCGCAGCCGCGGGCGGTAACTACCGCATCTTCACCGTGTCCGTCACCGACAAGGAAGACAACATCACGACCTACCAGTCGGACGGAACGGTCAGCGTGATCCCCAGCCAGCTGACTCCGCCGCCGGCGCCGACGTGGGACTGGAGCTCGTTCGACGTGACGGTGAACGCACAGAACACCGACCTTGCAGCGCCGCTGATCAACTCGGCGTCACGCGCGTCCGCGACCACCGTGTACCTCGGCCATCCGGTGTCGGTGAACTACACGGCGAGCGACGTCGGAACCGGCGTCGCGTTGTTCGAGGCCGTCTGGACGGACCCCCGTGGGGGCAGCTTCGAGCTCGACATCAACAAGCACTGCGGGGTATTGACGAGCGGCCCCGCCACGACGTACATCCCGAGCTGGGGCACGGTCGGGAAGTACACGCTCAAGTACCTGAAAGTGACGGACCGCATCGGCAACCAGACCTTCTACTGGCGCAA
>VAYV01000183.1 GCA_005883175.1 Actinomycetota bacterium | reverse complement strand
TCGCCGATCCGTCCGAGCCACGCGCGCTCGAGCGCCTGCACGTCGACGAGCCGGTGCTGACGATGACATTCGGGCCGAGCAACTCTCCGCTGTCCGGCGAAGGGAAGTTCCTCACCGCGCGCCACATCTCCGACCGGCTGCGCCGCGAGGCGCTCGGCAACGTGTCGATCAGGATCACGTCGACCGAGAACCCGGACGTCATGGAAGTCGCCGGCCGCGGCGAGCTGCAGTTGGCCGTTCTTATCGAAACGATGCGGCGAGAAGGCTACGAGTTCCAGGTGTCAAGGCCGGAGGTCGTGACGAAGACGGCCGACGGCGTGCTGCACGAGCCGCAAGAGCGCATCACGGTCGACGTCCCCTCGGATCACGTCGGGACGGTGACGCAGATCATCGCCCCGCGCCGCGGCGAAGTGATCGAGATCCGCCCCGGCGAGACGGGTCGCTCGATCGTGGTCTTCGAGGCGCCGGCGCGAGGGCTGCTCGGATTCAGAACCTTGTTGCTGACGATGACGCAAGGGACGGCCGTTGCGCACGTTGAGGCGGCAGGCTGGATACCGTGGGCCGGCGAGCTGCCGCACCGAAAAGGGGTCGCGGTCGTGGCCGACCGCACCGGGCGCGCGACGGGCTACGCGCTCGACAATCTCCAAGAGCGCGGAACGTTTTTCATCGAGCCCGGGGACGACGTATACGAGGGCATGGTCGTCGGCGAGAACGCGCGCGCGGACGACATGGTCGTCAATCCAACGAAAGAGAAACAGAAAACCAACATGCGGACGCACGCGTCGGACGAAGCGATCAAGCTCGAGCCGGCCCGCGAGCTCACCGTCGAGACGGCGATCGAATTCATCGCCGCAGATGAGCTCGTGGAGGTCACACCGACGAGATTGCGCATCCGCAAGCAACGGAACCATACTGCTTCCAAGTCCGTCCAACGTTTCGGCTCAACTCACGGGGAGATGCAACCGAGAAGAGAGCTGGGCCGGAAATCGGACAAAGGGAGCAGCGCAGATGTCTGCCGACGGATGGGTCATCCTGAGCTTCATCACGATCGCGTGCGGCTACGCGTTCGGCGTCCATGTGCCGAACCCGATCAAGCAACGCCGCCGGAACCACTAAGGTGTAAACGGGGGCGGCCGTTCGAGCCGCCCTGCTAGTCTCGCCGGACGATGGTCACGATCCGTCCGGCAACACGAGATGACGTCGAGCACGTCATCGCTCTTCGTACGCAAGCGTTCAACATCAACGAGCATGGCCGCGACTCGATGCGCAAGGACCCCCGCGTCGAGGAGGTCCGCGTCGCCGAGGTGGACGGGTCCGTCGCCGGGACCGCGCGCGCCATCCCGTTCGCACATTTCTTCGGCGGACGCGCGGTGGAAGCCGTCGGCATCTCCGGGGTTGCGGTTGCGGCGGAAGCGCGCGGCCGCGGCGTCGGGACGACGATGATGCGCGAGCTGCTCAAGGAGCTTCGCCCGCGCGTGCCGATCTCGTCGCTGTACCCCGCGACCGTCCCCATCTACCGCAGCGCGGGCTACGGGTTCGGCGGCGTCCGCACGTTCTGGAAGACGCGTCTCGATGCCCTGCCGCACACCGGCCCGCTCCGCGCGTCCCCCTTCACCGACGACGATATCGACGAGGTCAACGACGCCTACGAGCGATTCGCGTCGGGAACGAACGGCCTCGTGCGGCGCAGCGCCGACTGGTGGCAACGGCGGGTGTTCGCCGACTGGGAGAACCGGATCGTCTACCGGTACCTCGTGCGCGAAGGAGACGACGTCACCGGTTGGATCGTCTACATGCTGAGCAAGGCGGACGGCGAGTCGTGGCGCTTGAACGTCGACGTCCGCGACCTGGTCTGGACCACGCAGGCCGCAGGCCGGACGCTGTTGTCTCTTGCCGCATTGCATCGCTCGACCGGCCAGTCGATGACGTGGCCGGGTCCACCGACCGACCCTCTTGCGGATCTGACCGCCGAAGATCCGTTGGAGAACGGCGGGACGTTCCGCTGGATGCTCAGGCTGCTCGACGTGCCGGCGGCGATCGAAGCGCGCGGATATCTGCCGTTGGTCGAGGCCTCCGTCACGATCGCGGTCCGCGACCCGTTGTTTCCCGAAAATGAGGGGCCGTGGCGGATCGAGGTCGGCGGCGGGCAAGCGAAGGTATTTCCGGCGGAGCAGGCCGATGCGACCGGCGACGTGCAGGCGTGGGCGTCGATCTGGGCGTCGCTGCATCGCGCGCGCGACGTCGTGCGTATCGGCGGCCTCGAGGCGACGCCGCAAGCGCTCGAGACGCTCGAGCTGATCTTCGGCGGCCCGATGCCGTGGATCGCCGACTTCTTCTGACCGCATGCCGGCAACGTTCCCCGTCTACCTCGAAGTCGGCAAGAAGCGCGTGTTCGCGAGCGCGCTGAACTGGCCGGGATGGACGCGGAGCGCGAAGAGCGAAGAGGGCGCGCTCGACCTATTGAATGAGTACGGTCCCCGCTACGCCAAGGTGGTCACGCGGCTCGGCTACGTCGCGCCGAAGAGCGCGGCGGCGTTCACGATCGAAGAGCGCGTGAAGGGTGACACCACGACCGACTTCGGCGCACCGGCCATCCCGTGGTCGAAGGACGCTAGACCGATCAAGACCGATGAGCTGAAGCGACTCGTCACGATCCTGGAGCGATGCTGGGCCGCGTTCGACGAGACGGCCGAGGCGAACAGGCGTCGCTCATTGAAGACCGGCCCGCGAGGGAGCGGACGACAGATCAAGGCGATGGTCGACCACGTGAACGAAGCCGACCGCGCCTACCTGAGCAGGCTCGGCGGCTCATACAAGGGCAAGGACACTGCCGAGCTGCGCGCCGCGATAGTCAAGATGCTGACGGCGCGCGCGCACGGCGAGGAACCGCCGCCGAACCCGCGCCGGACGAAACCACTGTGGTCGCCACGCTTCGCGATCCGCGCGTTGAGCGCCGCACCCTTGCGCAGGTTGTCGCACGCGGAAAAGAAACCGAGCGCGTTCGTGTTCGCCGGATCGTTGCGCAGGCGGCCGACGATCGCTTTGTCGATGCCGCTCGACTGCAACGTGGTCGGGTACCGGTTCGTCTTCGGGTCGTCCTCTAGTGTCACACCGTCGGCTGCTTTCAGCAGCGCGCGCGCTTCGTCCGCCTCGATCGGCCGTTCGAACTCGACCCAGGCGCTGATGCCGTGACCGACGACGGTCGGCACTCGAACCGTCGTTGCGAAGATCTCCGTGTCCGAGCCGAGGATCTTCCTCGTCTCGCTCGCGACGCGGCTCTCTTCGCTCGTCGTGCCGGCGTCGTCGAAGCCGCCGACGTGTGGGATCACGTTGAATGCGATCGGATGGACGAATGCCCGGCCGGGAGGCAGGTCGACCAAGCCCCGGCGTACCGCTTCCCGTTCGGGGAGCAGCTTCTCCAGCTGCTCGTACAGGTCGTCGACGCCCGCGACGCCTGCGCCTGAGACCGACTGGTAGCTCGAGCAGATCACGCGGCGTGCGTTCGCCGCGCGATGCAACGGCGCCAGTGGCATCAGCAACGTCATCATCGTGCAGTTCGGGTTCGCGATGAGTCCCTTGTGCGTGCGCGCGGACTCCGGGTTGACCTCCGGGACCACGAGCGGAACGTCCTCGTACAGGCGGAACGCGGAGGAGTTGTCGATGTTGACCACACGGTCGCGGACCTTCGGCATCCACTCCACGGCGACCTCGTCGGGAGTGTCCCAGATCACCAGGTCGACGCCGTCGAACGCGCGCTCCGAGATCACCGTGACCGGCACGTCCTCGCCGCGGAACGGGACCGTCTTGCCCTCGCTGCGCGCGCTGGCGATCGGCCGCATGCCGAGCAGCGTGACGTCTCGCTCCTCGAGGATGCGCACGACCTCGCGGCCGACGGCGCCGGTCGCTCCGACCACGGCGATATGCACGGCTTTCATGCCCCCCAGGGTACCGGCACTGAACACCGCGCGTGCGCGGTTACAGCCGGCCGGTCCGCCTGACGACACTCGAAAGGTGAAGACGCTCGCGGTCGCTCTCGCTCTTGTTTCCCTAGCTGCATGCGCGGGCGGGTCGGCGCCCAACGGCGGACAGACCCGTTTCCTTCTCCTCGTCCACGTTCCGCTCGCAGGATCGCTTTCCAAAGCGCCCGACGCGACACTGCTCGACCTGGGTCACCGCGCGTGCGCCGAGATGGACGCAAACACGCCGAGCGATCAGATCGTCGGGGATATCGGGAGCAACCCGGAGCCGGGGAGCGAGGCGTTCAACGCCTATAGCTACGTGGTGGTCGCCGCCGCGTCGCAGCTATGCCCATCGCACAAGCCACAGTTCGGCACGACCCTGCCGAGCTAGCTCGGGTGCTGCTCGCGCGCGATCGCCTCTTGCGGCAGCTTGAACTTCTCGTGGACCGCGCGCACGGCGCGCTCGGTGTCTGCTTCGCGCACGACACATGAGACGCGGATCGTCGACGTCGAGATCATCTCGATGTTGACGCCGGCCTCCCCGAGCGCATCGAACATGTCGGCGGCCACGCCCGGGTGACTCCGCATACCGTGAACGAGATGTCGGTGTGTCCGGCCATTGAAACGTTCTGAACGATCATGTCCACATTGATGCCTTCATCGGCGATCGTGCGGAACAAGCGCGCCGCGATGCCGGCGCGGTCGGTCACGCCCTGAACGGTGACCTTGCCCTCGGAGACGTCGTGCGTAACTCCGGAGATGATCGCTTTCTCCATGCGTTCGTCTTCCTCCCTCACGAAGGTGCCGGCGGCGTCCGAGAAGCTCGACGCGACGCGGATGATCACCCCGTAGTTGCGAGCGTATTCGACCGAGCGAGCCATGAGCACGCGCGCGCCGGTCGCAGCCATCTCCAGCATCTCTTCATACGACACCGCGTGGAGCAGCCGCGCGTCGGGCACCATGCGGGGGTCGGCCGTGAACACGCCTTCGACGTCGGTGTAGATCTCGCACAGCTCGGCGCCGAGCGCCGCCGCCAGCGCGACCGCCGTCGTGTCCGAGCCCCCGCGGCCGAGCGTCGTGACGTCGGCCGTCTCGGACACGCCTTGGAAGCCCGCGACGATCGCGATCTTGCCTTTCGCCAGCGCTTCACGGATCCGGTCCGCGCGCACGTCGACGATCTTCGCGCGCCCGTGGTCCGTCGTCGTGATGATCCCCGCCTGCGACCCGGTGAACGAGACCGCGTCGTGTCCGAGCTCTTGGATCGCGATGGCAAGCAGCGCCATCGAGATGCGCTCGCCGGCGGTCAGAAGCATGTCCATCTCGCGCCCGGGCGGCGCCGGCGAGATGCGCGAGGCAAGCTCGACCAAGTCGTCGGTGGTGTCCCCCATCGCGCTGACGACGACGAGGACGTCCTTGCCGGCCTTGTGGGTCTCGACCACGCGGCGCGCGACGTTCTTGATGCGGTCGGCGTCGCCGACCGACGTTCCGCCGAACTTCTGGACGATCAGGCTCACGAGAAGTCCTGACCCCCGCGCGGCAGGTCGAAGAGCAGCCTTCCGACGACGGCGCGTCCGATCGAGACGCCGTCACGACGGTCCTCGTCGAGACCTTCGAGGCGGCGGATCGCGATGAGCGCGACGATGCCCACGGCCATCAGGACGAAGCCGCCGGGGTAGCCGATCAGCAGGGCAAAGACGGGGAGCAGCCCGAAGCCGACGCTCGTTCCGAACCCGCCCTTCTTCGCGATCGTGCCCCCGAGCGCGATGACCCCGCTTCCCACCATCGCCCAGGGGATGATCGCAAGCGATACGCCCGCGGCCGTCGTGAGGCCCCGGCCGCCGGATTTCCGCAGGAACGGCGCGAACGAGTGACCCGCGACGGCTGCGACGCCGACCAATGACACCGTCGTCACGCCTTCGCCGGCTCGGACGGCCACGAGTGCGGGGATCAGGCCCTTGAACACATCGAGCACCATCGCGAGCACCCCGAGCGGCTTCGAGATGCGCCGAGTGACCAGGAAATGCGCGTCGCCGGGCGAGTCTTCGCGGCGCATCTCCTTGATCACGTCCGGCCGAGGGGCCAGCAGCGCGATCAGATAGGGGCTGGGAATGGTACCCGCCACGAACGCCACGATGACCCAGGCGAGCGTGTGCATCAGCGATCGCGCCCGGGAACAACAGAGGGGCTGGAGTACATTTCAGGAGACGTGGGAGATCCTTTCCGGGACGCTCGTTCCAGGTTGAAGGCTTCTCGTGAGGCGACCTCTATTCCATCACAGACGGACGCCTCGCGAAGCACCAACGCGCCTGTCCCCTCTTCCCCTGCGGATCAGCCGCCCACGAAACCACCGGGCGGTGGCATATCGCTCTCCGGATTCGGCGATGTCTTCCGAATCAAAGACTTCCGCAGGCTCTTCTGGGGCCAAGCCGCTTCGGCACTCGGCGATTGGGTCGGCACGCTCGCGTTCATCAGCGCCGCACAACGGCTTCAGCCGCACCAGCCGGCCGCCGTGGCCATCGTGCTCATCCTGCAGCTGATCCCCGCATTCTTCGCGACACCCATCGGCGGTGTGCTCTCGGATCGCTGGGACCGCAAGAAGATCATGGTCTCGGCCGACCTGATCCGCTTCGCACTGATCTTGGTCGTCCCCTTCCTGCCGCACATCGGAGTCCTGTACGGCATCGCGTTCGCCCAGGCGTGCTTCTCGCTGGTCTTCTTGCCCGCGCGCGACGCGAGCGTGCCGAACGTCGTTCAGCAGCACCACCTCGAAGCGGCGAACGCGATGGTGATGGCGTCGTCCTACGGCGGGATCCCCTTGTCCGGTCCGATCTTCGCGCTGCTCGCATGGACGGGGATGCACTTCCCGCTGGCGGTCAACGGTCACCACCTGTTCATGGGCCACCCGGAGGCGTTCGCGTTCTTCTTCGACGCGGTGACCTTCTTGGTGTCCGCAGCGATGATCCAGCGGATGACCCTCGGCATGGTGCAGCACGCCGATGAGAACGGGGCCGAGGGATTCTTCACGTCGGTGAAAGAAGGCGTGGATTACATCCGCGACCGCCCGCTGCTTCGCGGCCTCGCGTACTCGTGCGGCGTTGCGATGCTGGGCGGAGGCGTTCTCTTCGCGCTCGGCGTCGGCTACGTGCACCAGACGCTCAAAGGCGGAGACGTCCAGTTCGGATTCCTCATGGGCATCTTCGGGGCCGGGATGCTCGGCGGTTTCCTGATCTCGCAGTTCAAGCCGCCGGGCGGTGTGAAGTGGATGGTGCGGATCGCGTTGCTCACCATGGGGAGTGTTCTGATCGTGATGGGCATCTTCCCCGTCATCTGGATCGCGTACGGGTTGGCGTCCGTGTTCGGCGCGTCGTTCAGCACGGCGGTGATCGTTGCGATGAGCGCGGTGCAGGGCCGCTCGGACGACCAGCACCGGGGCCGCGTCATGGCCGTCGTGCACATGCTGTTCCGCATCGCACTGTCGGTCGGCGCCCTTGCGGCGGCCGGGATCGCCAGTGCAGTTCCGAATGGAGGGTTGAACTTGCCGATCCTCCACTTCCATCCGGACAAGAACCAGGTTGCGATCATGATCGCCGGTGTCTTGATCGCGCTCGGGATCCTGACCGTGCGCGGGAAGCCCGGTCCCGAGGAAGCGGAGTTCGCCGAGAAACTGTAGCTAACGCGTCGGCTTCTCCAGCTCCGTCACGTCGAGCTCTCCCCCGGCGTTGCGCGCGCGCAGCACTTTCTTGTCGAACTTGCCGACGCTCGTCTTCGGGATCTCCGTGATGATCGTCCACCGTTCGGGGAGCCACCAGCGGGCGAGCTTGTCCTGAAGGAACGCGCGCAGGTCTTCGGGCGTCGCCGTCGCGCCTTCGCGGAGAACCACACACGCGAGGGGTCGCTCGTCCCACTTCTCGTCGGGGACGCCGATGACCGCGGCTTCGATCACGTCGGGGTGACCCATCAGCGTGTTCTCGACATCGACCGAGCTGATCCACTCTCCGCCGGATTTGATCACGTCCTTCACGCGGTCCGAGATCTGGATGAAGCCTTTGGGATCGATCGAACCGACGTCGCCGGTGCGCAACCAGCCGTCGTGGAACTTCTCCGGAGCGTCGTCTTGGTAGTAGCGCGCGGTTATCCACGGCCCACGGATCTCGATCTCGCCGACGCTTTCGCCGTCCCAGGGAAGCACGTTGCCGGAGTCGTCGACGATGCGTACCTCGACGCCGGCGACGATGCGGCCGGTTCGTTCGCGCCACTGGATCTCTTCCTCCTGTGGCGTCCCCTTCGGCGCGCGCGCCACGGCTGCAAGCGGAGACGTCTCGGTCATCCCCCACCCTTGGTAGATCTTGACGCCGAACTTTTGATCGAAGCGTTCGATCAGCGACGCCGGAACCGCGGAGCCGCCGCAAATGACGAATCGGATCGACGAGAGGTCGACGTCGTTCTGCTCGCTGTAACGGAGAACGTCGTTCCAGATGGTCGGCACCGCGCCGGCGAAGGTGACGCGCTCTTGCTGGATCATCGTGCAGAGCGGCTCCGCCTGCAGGAACCGGCCCGGCATCACGAAGTCGGCGCCGGCGAACCATCCTTAGTACGGGAATCCCCAGGCGTTGGCGTGGAACATCGGCACGATCGGAAGCAAGCGATCGTTCTCCGTCATTCCGAGCACGCCGTTCGGCAGCCCCCCGAATGCATGCAAGACCGTCGAGCGATGCGAATACGCGACGCCTTTCGGGTCGCCGGTCGTCCCCGTTGTGTAGCACATCGCGGCGGCGCTTCGTTCGTCGATCTCCGGCCACGTGAAGCCCGGCTTCTCGGCCGCGAGCAACTCTTCGTATCGAAGGACGTCGCCGGGCAGTCCACTCGTGTCGCATTCCGCAGAGCCGGCCACGATGTACGTCTCGACGGTCTTGAGGTCGGCTGCGACGCGCGCAAGCAAGGGAACGAGGGAATCGTCGACGATGATGACCTTGTCCTCGGCGTGGTTGACGACGTACGTCAGCTGGTCCGTGAAGAGCCGCAGGTTCAGCGTGTGCATCACAGCGCCCATACACGGAATGGCGAAATACGCCTCGAGATGCTCCTGCGTGTTCCAGCAGAACGTTCCGACGCGGTCGCCGGCTTCGACGCCGAGTCGTTTCAGTGCGGCCGCGAGCCGCTCTGCTCGATCGGCTACTTGTGCGAAGGTCGCGCGGCGGTAGGACCCGCCCTCGAAGGTGGCGACTTCGCTATCCGAATAGACGGAGCGGCCATGACGGAAGATCATGCCGATCGTCAGGGGGAAGTCTTGCATCGTGCTCTGCATCGCGGCCTCCATGCTCTCGTGAGGCTCATCCTCGCGCGCGCTGCGCGCGCGCGTCCAGCACTCACCTACGCGCCGGCTCCGGGCTTTTCCTCCGTGACGCCCTGCCTCCGCCAGAGAAGCGACCCGCTCCCCTTGGTGGTTTGGCCGCGAACGTGGCCTCGGCCGAGGCGGCGAATGATCTCGTAAGGCCTCCGATGGAGTCTCCAAGAGAACGGTCGGCCTCGACGTGGAAGCCGAACCACGTCAGCTCGCCGGGCAGCTGCGGGAGCGCCTTGAGATCGACGGCTTTGCCGACTTCATGAGCCACTCCCAGCGGAACGGCGTACACGAGATACTCCTCCCAGATCTCGACGGCCGGGGGCCGCCACGCTCCCACCTGCGAGAAATCTTTGAGGAAGTGCTTGAAACCCATCCACCTCCGGAAGTCCCCAGCGCCTCTCGTGGTGCGCCGGCGAAGCAGCGGGGTCATCGCAAGTTGAGCTGCGACGAGGACGATGGCGATGATCGGTCCCGAGGCCAGCTTGAACCCCTCGCCTTGGCCTTGGATATCGAGACCCGCGATGGCCAACAACAACGCGAGACCCCCCACGACGACATTCGCCACGACGAGCGCGAGACGAGAAGTAACCAAGCCCGCGGAATTCCCTGCATCGCGAACGCTCCAGATGAAATCTCGGTAG
>VAYV01000182.1:2308-17862 GCA_005883175.1 Actinomycetota bacterium | reverse complement strand
GCGGCGGAGAGCGGCATCACGACCAGGAAGATCATCGTGAGCCCGTGCATCGTGAAGACCTGGTCGTACTGGTTCGCGTTCAGCACGTGACCGTTGGGTCTCGCGAGTTGCGCGCGGATCAAGAGCGCTTCGAACCCCCCGATGAGGAAGAAGGCGAAGGCGGTGAATCCGTACAGGACGCCGATCCGCTTGTGGTCGACGGTCGTGATCCAGCTCCATACGCCCCCATGCGAGCGAGGGCGCGAGAAGAGCGGCTGGCGGGTGACGGTCGCAGTAGCCATCTAGCGTTCTCCCATGCTGCTCGCGTTCATTTCAGCGACTCCAAGTACGCCACGATCGCTTGGATGTCCGAGTCGGAGATGCACTTCAGGGCCGCGTACGGGGCCTCGTTCGTCTGGCCGCAGCCGAACCTCGGCATGATGACGCCGGGTTTGAGCAGCGACGTCTCGTGGATCCACCGGTCGACGTTGCCCGGCGTGTTGTCGAACATCGAGCCCGCGAACGTCCCGCGGCTCGCGAAGTGGGTGAGGTTGGGCCCGAGCTGCCCTTGGGCCTGGGTCCCGGCGATCGTGTGGCACGTGATGCAGATATTGCTCATGAAGATCTGCTGGCCTTGCTGCGCGTCCGGGGTCGCCGGCTGGACGGGCGGCGCCTGTTGCTCGTGCAGCCAGGCGTCGTAGTCCGCCTGGCTCTTCACGATCACGCGCAATCGCATGTTCGCGTGCGACAGAGAGCAGTACTCGGTGCATTGGCCGTAGAACTCACCGGTTTCGAACGGCGTGAACTCAAGGGTGTTCGTCCTGCCCGGAACGACGTCTTGTTTCCCGGCCATCTTTGGAACCCAGAAGCTGTGGATCACGTCGACAGAGTCGAGGGTGAAGTACACGGGCTTGTTGACCGGCAGGACCAGCTCGTTCGCTGTGATCACTTCCGGGTTCGTCCCGAGATACTGGTACTCCCACCACCACTGGTGGGCGATGACGTGGACCTTGACCTGGTTCGGGCCCGGCTTGGCCGCGACGTTGAAGATCGTGAGCACCGTCGGCACGGCGACAACGGCGAGGATCAGTGCAGGGATCGCCGTCCAGGTCAGCTCGAGCGCGGAGTTGCCGTGGATCTGCTTGGGCTCCTCGCGACCGGCGCGGTCCCGGAACTTGACCGCCGCGAACACGATGAGGCCCTCGACGAAGAAGAACACGAACGCGGCGATCCAGAAGACCGGCACGAACAGGTTGTTGGCCTTGCGCGCTTCGGAGCCGGCGAGGTTCTTGAGGTAGTCCTGCGGCGCGTGGGCCGCGCAAGCGGTTCCGAGGAAGACGAGCGACAGGATGATCGCCGGCCGGACCAGCCGACCGAGGCTACGTTTCTCCATCTCCCCTCCGCACCCGGCGCCGCACGAGCCGCTCGCGGGCAATGCGGGACCGCGTGGCCCCGATCGAGAGGATCATCTTGCCCAGCCTGCCGCCTGCGCCGCGCAGGTGTTTCCGTCACTTGGATGGGTTCAGTGGTGCCGTTTCCAGGGCGAATAGGTATCACACCCAGCGGGCTTACTCCAATGGGCGAGTGTGCGTTTGTGCATGTGGGCGCGACTTACGCGGCGATGTGGATCACCGCGTCGACCCCCAGCGCAGCGAAGAGCAGGGCGAGGTAACCGAGGGACGCGTTGAAGACGCCCATCGCGGCCGCCGGCGTCCCCGTTCGCCACAGCCGGAGGGCGTGCTGGACGAACCACATACCGAGCGCCGCTGCCGCGACCACGTAGATGACGCCCATCTGGGCCACCGGAAGGAGCACCAGCGTGACGGCGACGGTGATGAGCGTGTAGAGCACGATCTGACGCTGGGTCGAGCGCGGCCCGGCGACCACGGGAAGCATCGGGACGCCGGCTGCTCGGTAGTCGTCGGTATAGCGCATCGCGAGCGCCCAGAAATGGGCCGGCGTCCAGAAGAAGATGATCGCGAACAGCACGACGGCCGGCCAGCCGACCCGGCCGGTCACCGCAGCCCAGCCCACGAGCACGGGGACGGCGCCGGCTGCTCCGCCGATCACGATGTTCTGCGACGTCGTCCGCTTCAGCCCCATCGTGTAGACGAAGACGTAGAAGATGACCGCGCTCTGGGTCAGGAGCGCAGCCGTGAGGTTCACCGTCGCCGACATGAAGAAGAAGGACAGCGCCTGAAGCGCGATGCCGAATGCGAGCGCGCGCTGCGGGGCGATCTGGCGAGCGGGGAGTGGCCTGCGTGACGTGCGCTTCATCATTGCATCGATGTCCCTGTCGAGGTACATGTTGATCGTGTTGGCAGCGCCGGCTGCGAGGGTCCCGCCGAACACGGTCGCAGCGATCAACCAGCCCGACGGCCACCCGCGCGCGGCGAGCATCATCGTCGGCACCGTCGTCACGACGAGCAGCACGATGATCCGTGGCTTCGTGAGCGCGATGTACGCGCGCATGGTGTTCGCGAGGCCCACGCTCTGCGGGACCGCCTCTTCTGCGCGCGCAGCGGGCGCTTCGACCGGACGGTGCAGGCCGCGCGCAACCGAGTATGCGGCGACCAGCGAAGCCCACAGCAAGCTCGAAAGCACGACGTGAGCGACGACCGGAGGTACGGCGAGCTTCGTCAGCACCTGCAGCCCGCCGACGATCACCTGGGCCGCGTAGACGACGCCGGCGATGTTGGCGAAGATCCGGACCGCGGCGTCGCGCGGACGCGCGCGGTTCGCGCGCCAGATGAACGCGGCGAGGATCGCGCCGGTCAGCACGGCGGTGAAGCGATGGATGAACATCGTCGTCGCGTGCCCGCCGAGTGCCGGGAACAGCGTTCCGCGCATCAGCGGCCAGTCGCTGAACGCGAGCCCGGCGCCCTGTCCGCGAACGTAAGCGCCGATGAGGATCAGCGCGAACGTCGCGATCGCCGACGCGGCCGCGAGCTGCTCGATCGACCGCGCGACCGGCTCCTTCATCACGCCGGCCGCCGCGCGCGTGCGGCAGTACGACCCGACGGTGATCCATACGAGCAGCCCGACCAGGATCATCGCCGTGCCGATGTGAACCGTGACAAGGGTGGGGTTGAGGCCGGTGTTCACCACGATCGCGCCGAGTCCTGCCTGCACGAAGATCATGAGCAGCGCGATGAGGGTTGCGATGAGGAGCGGCCGGTCCCGGCGATGCTTCAGCACGGCAACCAGCGCGGTCACGCCGAGCAACGTGATCGCGACGGCCCCGATCGCGCGGTGCGAGTACTCGATGATCGCGTGGTATTCGAGCGGCGGGAACCAGCGCCCGAAGCACTTGGGCCACGCCGGGCAACCCTTGCCGGAGCCCGTGGCACGCACGAGACCGCCCACGCCGACGACGCCGATCGTGGTGATGGTGGTGGCCAGGGCGAGCCTGCGGAATGCTTTCACGTGTCCTCCGGTGGACCGATGATATCGAGGGCGGATTCCGACCGCGAAGCGGTGCCTTTGACGCGGTCGGTTCCGTGGCGTTCGTCGTCGGTCCGCCGCTAGGCTTCTGTCGTGGACGCAGCTTCCCCTACCGCCGCCGCGGCCGACGTTCGCGGGCTCGTCGAGCGCGCGCTCTATGCATTCCTGGAAGACCGCCGTCGCGCGCTCCCAGACGCCGAGGACCTTCTCGCAGAGCTCGAGCGCGTCGCGCGCTCGGGCGGCAAGCGGCTGCGGCCGGCGTTCTGCGTCTGGGGCTACCGCGCCGGCGGAGGGACCGACGACGACTCGATCGTGCGCGCCGCGGCCTCGCTCGAGCTGCTCCACACGTTCGCGATCATCCACGACGACGTGATGGATCGCTCGCCGTTCCGCCGCGGCACGCCGGCCACCTATCGGCAGCTTGCGACCGGTGCCTTCCGGCGCGGCGCCGACCGGTTCGGCGTCTCGGCGGCGATCCTGGCCGGCGATCTCGCGATGGCGCTGGCGGGTGAGCTCTGGTGGACGGCCGGCTTCGACGGCGAGGCGCTGTCCCACGGCGGGCGCATCTACCACGCGATGCGCGCGGAGGTGATCGGCGGCCAGTACCTCGACCTGCTCGCGGCCGCGCGAGGCGATGCGACGCCGGAAGAGACGCGCCGGATCAGCGTGCTGAAGTCCGGGCGCTACACGGTCGAGCGGCCTTTGCTCATCGGGGCGGCGCTCGCTGCGGCGCCCGATCAGGTTCGCCACGCTCTTGCCGCTTTCGGCGCGCCGCTCGGCGAAGCGTTCCAGCTTCACGACGATCTCATCGGCGCGTTCGGCGACCCACACGTGACGGGTAAGGACGCCGATGGGGACCTCCGCGAAGGCAAGCAGACGCTGCTCGTCGCGCTTGCGCGCAAAGCCGCTACCCCCGAGCAGCGCGCGACGTTGGACGAGCTCCTCGGCGCCGAAGACCTGACTCCGGTGGGGGCGGAGCGTCTGCGCGCGGTCTTGCGGAACACCGGTGCGGTGGACGAGGTCCGGGACACGATCTCGTCGCTGCTCGCGCAAGCGCGCGCCGTGCTGGACGCAGGCGTCATCCCCTCGGAACCTGCCGCCGCGTTGCTATCACTTGCCGCCGACGTCGTGCCCATCTAGCGCGCGCGCGGCCGAGCGGAAAGAATGGAGCCGGTGGATCGCTCCGACGCTTTGAAGGGGATCATCGCCGAGCTGCCCGGCGCGATCGTCGCGTACTCGGGCGGCGCCGACTCAGCGTTCCTTGCCGACGTCGCACATGAAGTCTTGGGTCCGCGCTCGATCGCGGTGACGGCGGTGTCGGAGTCGCTGGCCCCGGATGAACGGGAGCAGGCGGCGGCGCTCGCACGTGCGCGCGGGTGGCGTCACGAGGAGATCCGCGATCGATCGACGCGCCGTCGTGCTGGTCGGCACCAACGCCGACGACACCGGCGATTTCCGGCCCGGCCTCCGCGCGGCGCGTGAGCACGGCGTGCGTGCGCCCTTGCTCGAGTCGGGTCTTCACAAAGAAGAGATCCGAGAGCTGTCGCGCGCGCGGGGCCTTCCGACGTGGGACAAGCCGGCGTCGGCATGCCTCGCGTCGCGCATCGCCTACGGCATCGAAGTGACGCCGGAACGGCTCGATCGCGTTGCGCAAGCTGAAGCCTTCATCCGAAGCCTCGGCCTGCGGCAACTACGCGTGCGCGATCACGGAGACCTCGCCAGGATCGAGGTACCGCTCGAAAAAGTCGAGCAGCTTGCCGAACCGACCCTGCGCGCGCACATCGTCGAGTGTCTCAAGGGGCTGGGCTTCGCGCACGTGACGTTGGATCTGGAAGGGTTCCGCTCGGGATCGATGAATGCCTCGCTGCTGTCGATCGGCCGTGCGAAGAAGAATGCGGAGGATTGAATGGCGAAGCGTCGCGTCCACCTGACGTTCCCTGAAACCCTCGTGCAGGAACCGATCATCTACAACCTGGGGAAACGGTTCGACATCGTGACCAACATCCGCCGAGCCAACGTTGAAGACAACTTCGGCTGGGTGATACTTGAGCTCGATGGCGACGAGCATGCGCTCGACCAGGGTCTCGCCTACATGGAAGGTCTCGGCGTGCAGATCAACACGATCGCGGGAGACGTGGTCGAGGGATAGGCACGTGCGATGATCGTCGACGCGGCGATCATCGCGGTTATCGGCTTCTTCGCCTGGCGCGGCTGGCGTCGGGGACTGTTGATGTCCCTCGCCGGGCTCCTCGGCTTCGTCGCGGCGACGCTGGCGGCCGTCTTCGGGTACCGCGTGCTGGCGACGCCGATCCGCGACCTGTTCGGCCTCTCGAAGGGAACGGCGTCACTGGCGGCGGCCATCGCCATCTTCATCCTCGTATCGATCGCGTTCTTCATCGGCGGGCGGAGGCTGACGAAGCTGGTCCGCTTCACGAAGTGGGGAACGGTGAACGCCGCGGGGGGTGCCGCGCTGTCAGCCGCGTGGGCCCTGTCGTGGGTCACCGTCGTGCTCTTCGCCCTGTCGGTGGTGCCGGCGCCGAAGTCCGTGGAGACGAATATCCACCGCTCAACGATCGCGAAAGCGATCATCGACGGTGCGCCGGCGGCGACGCGCGCGGTCTCTCGGGTGGACCTCCGCAAGATGTTTGCCGCGTTCTTCCCGCGCGGCGAGAAGCTGACCGCGTTCCGGTAGTCTGTCGCCCATGCCCCGGGTCGCCATCGTCGGTTCTTTCTCGACCGGAAAGACCACGCTCGCGGAAGCGGTCGCCGAGCCGCTGGGCCTGCCGTTGCTTCCCGAGGTCGCGCGCGAGGTCGCCGCCCTCGGATTCAAGCTCGACAAGGACGCCACGCCCGAGGTCGAAACGCTGATCTTCATGCGGCAGCTCTACAACGAGATGATCCACGACGATTTCGTCGGGGACCGCTCGCTGATCGACGTCATGGCCTACGCGGGCTGGGTGCTCGACAATCAGGAACGGCGGCGAGAGTTCGCCCTCTGGGACGCGTGCGTGAAGATCGCGGAGTATCAGTTGCGGAGCCAGTACACCCACGTGTTCTACCTGCCGATCGAGTTTCCGATCGTCCCCGACGGGTTGCGGCCGCTCGACCCCGATTTCCAGAACGAGATCGACGAGCGGATGGTGAGGCTGCTCGAGCTGCACGACGTCAAGTACGAGCCCCTCACCGGATCGGTCGAAGAGCGGATCGAGCGGCTGACCGCGGGCGTGAAGGCCTGAACCTTCGGTCATTCCGGGGTGGACAACCCCCTCCCTATACTCGCATTGATGCGACGAGCCGCCCTGTTTCTGATCGCCATCGCGGTTGCCTTGGCGTCGTGTACGACGCGCGCGCCGGGCCCCGCGGCATCGGGTTCTCCGACCGGATCGCCGAGCGCGCGCCCAAGCGCAACGCCGACGAAGAAGCCGGCCCACGTCGTGAGCGCGCGCCAGGCCCTGTACGTCTACCAGGACTCCATCTGGCTGTACGACGTCAAGACGAACAAGGCGCGTCAGCTAACCCAAGGCGGCACGGTGTCGATGCCGAAGTGGATCGACACGAACCATTTCTCGTTCGTCCAAAGCGGAAACACGTTGAGGATCGTCGACCTCAAGGCCTCGACGACCACCGACGTGTTCACGGCGCCGGGCGGCATCCAGGCCTACGGCTGGAGTCCCGATGGAGGGACGGTCGCCTACATCGAGACGGACTCGAGCTCGTACCCGCACCTCCGCTACCGATCGATCTCCGACGGCGCCACCCAGTCGGTCGCGACCCTGGCGCGCGCGCCCGGGCGGGGTGTGTCGCAGTTCGACGACCTCCGCATCCAGTACGCGAACGGCGGTGCGTACGTGCTGGTCGTCTATACGCCCGCGGACGGCGACTCCTCGGTTCCACCCGACCAAAGCCAGTTCCAAGTTCGCGGGGCTGACGGCTCCTTGGCCTTCTCTGTGGCCATGTCTCGAGAGCCGACGATGGGTTTGTTCTCGCGGGATGGCAAGACCGTGTATTTCATGGATTCGGGCGGGGTGCGCGCGTGGACGGCGAGCAGCGGTTCGACCCGGACGTTGCGAAAGACGAATTGGTTCAACCCCTGGCAGTCACCCGATGGGTCCAAGATCGCGTTCGATTCCGGCGACTTCTCGACCAAGGCGAGGGTGCGGGTGCTCGATCTGCGCGCGCTGACCGTCGTGACCGTCTCCAAGCCGGGCCGCGCTCGCCCGGTGTTCGCCGGGCCTCACTCCCTATGGGCGCAAGCCGTCATCCCGTGCTCCGACGCATGCGACGGTCCCGTCGACGTCTTCTACAGCTAAGGCAAGTACGGCGCGGGGTTCACCGCATGCCCGTTGATCCGGATCTCGAAGTGCAGGTGCGCGCCGGTCGCGTTCCCCGTCGCTCCGCACGCGCCGACCTGCTGCCCGCGGTGCACCACCTGGCCCTGATGCACGTACATGCGAGATTGGTGCGCGTATAACGTCGAGTAGCCGCCGCCGTGATCGATGATCGTCATGTTGCCGTAGCCGCCGCCCCACTCCGCCGCGATCACGGTCCCGTCTTTCGACGCGAAGTCGGGGTTGCCTTCGGGGCACCAGATGTCGATGCCCGTATGGAACCCACCCCACCGCGGCCCATACGGGGAGTTGATCCGGTGGCTGACGGTCGGCCACCCGAAGCCCAGCCGGCCGGCGGGGCCGCCGATCGACCCATGCGAGGAGCGTTGGGCGATGATCCGCTCGATCATGGCTTGGTCCTGCTGAAGGGACGCGACTTCGCTCCGGTAACCGGCGATGCGCCCGGCGAGGGCGTTGTGCGCGTCCTGCTGGACCTGGGCGGCCTCGTTCACGACCTCGACCCGCTGCGCGATCTGGTCGCGAACCTGCGCCGCTTGCGTCATCTCGGCCCGCAGCACGGACTTGGCCTGGTTCGTCTGGTTCTTGATCACTTGGAGGTCCTGCAGCACGCGCGTGTCGTAGTCGGCGACGAATTCGAGCGTCCCTGCGCGGCCGTAGAAGTCGGCGATGCTCTTCGACGATGCAAGCGCGTTCATCCCGTCCATCGGGCCCATGATGTACAGGGCACGCGCGCGCTTCGCGATGACGCCGACGCGCTTCAAGCGCTGCTGCTCGAGGGACCCGAGTTGCCGTTGGATCGACGAGATCTGGATCCCGATCATGCTCAAGTTGTTCTGCGCAGCGGCGAGCAAAGATTCTTGCACTGAAAGCTTGTGATTGATCGTGTTCAGCACGCCGAGGATCTGTGCGTCCGTTTGGACGGCTACGTTCAGGCGCGCGCGCGCGGCGCGGAGATCACGGCGTGTCTGCTCGAGGCTGCTGTTGGTTGAAGCGGACGCCGATGCGAGGGGAAGTGTGACGCCTATGACGATGGAAACTATGACGAGACGTGCGACTTTGATTACCCCAGGCACCGCGACGATTCCCCCACCTTCTCCCGACAGGATGACTTGTGTATCGGCCGACCAGCCGAAGTGTTCGGCCCTTGTTACCAAAGTCCTCCTACGACTTCAAAGACAGAAGTCGACGGGTGCGCGCTGACCTGCGAAGATGCTGCTCGTTACGATTTCATGACATCGCTCGGAACGATCGGTATGGCTACTTCAGAGCAACGGAAAGCAGCGATCGCCGATGTGATCGGTGCATTGTGCTACGCGCTCTTGCGTTCGTTCGAGGCGGCAACGCACGCATTGAAGGGTGCGCCTACGACCGCGCTCGCCGAGCGGCAAGCGGCGTTCGCGACCGAAGAATACGAGCGATATCGCGTGTTGCGCTCGCGTTTGAACGAGCTCACCGTCGACCCGGATCGCTCGATGGAGGCCTTCAGAACGGCGTTGGACGTCTTCTATCGATCGACCATTACGGAGGACTGGCTCGAGAGTCAGGTGTTTCAATTCGTGGGTGACACGATCACGACGGACTTCGCCGACATCATCGGCGCGCGCCTCGACGAAGACACGGCGGCCGCGGTTCGGCGCGCGTTGACGGATCGCGGCGAGCAAGAGTCGTTCGCGCTGCAACAGATCATGGAGGCGCTGTCGCTCGACGGTGACGCAGCGCAAGACCGCATGCGCGCGTTCGCCGGCACGATGGTCGGACAGGCCTTGAACACGTTGCGCGAGGCGCTCGAGACATCGGACGCGCTTGAGGTCGTGCTGGGCGAAGGCGGAACGAAGGACGTCGTGCTCGAGCTTCTCGGCCGGCATCGGGAGCGACTCGAGCGACTTGGGCTCGATACGCTCGAGTGAGCGTTATTCCTCCGGCTTCGCCGACGCGCGCGACCTGATCTCTTCGACGATCGCCGGATCCGCGAGCGTCGTCACATCACCGAGTGTCCGCTCTTCCGCAACGTCGCGCAACAGCCGTCGCATGATCTTGCCCGACCGGGTCTTCGGGAGCTCGGGCGTGAACACGATCTGTTTCGGGCGTGCCAGCTTGCCGATCTTCTCCGCGACGTGCTCGCGCAATTCATCGCCGAGCGCGCCCGTCGGTTCGACGCCCGCGCGAGTGATCACGTAGGCGAAGATCGCCTGGCCGGTTTGCGGATCGTTCTTACCGACGACGGCAGCTTCGGCCACCGCGGCGTGATCGACGAGCGCGCTCTCAACTTCCGTCGTTGAGATCCGATGTCCGGCGACGTTCATCACATCGTCGACGCGCCCCATGAACCAGTAGTCGCCCTCGGAGTCGACCCGGCAGCCGTCGCCGGCGAAGTATCGCCCGGGGAACCGCGACCAGTACGTCTCCTTGTAGCGCTCGGGATCGCCCCAGATCCCGCGAAGCATCGAGGGCCACGTGTCGACGATGGGGCACCGCTCGCCGCCGATGGCGCGGTAGTACCACATCCACGCTTCGGGATTGATCGGCTCGCCGACACTGCCCAGGAGGCGCAGCGAGGACAGGTCGTGCTTGGCGGGGAAGTCCTCGCCCCACCGCATGAACGCTCGGATGGCCGTCGGCGCCGTGTACAAGATCGTGGCGCGGTAGTGCTCCACGATCGTCCAGAAGCGATCCTTTTCTGGCCAGTCGGGCGCTCCTTCGTACAAGATCCCGGTCGTGTGGTTGGCGAGCGGCCCGTACACGATGTAGCTGTGCCCGGTCACCCAGCCGATGTCGGCTGCGCACCAGTAGACGTCGTCGGGCTTGATGTCGAATATCAGCCGGTGCGTGGCCGACACACCCGTCAGATAGCCCCCGGTGGTGTGCACGATCCCTTTCGGCTTGGCCGTCGTGCCCGACGTGTAGAGCGTGAACAGGAGATCCTCTGAGTCCATCTCCTCGGGCTCGCACGTGGAAGCCTGCCCGGCGACGAGGTCTGCGTACCGAAGGTCGCGACCCTCGGTCATCGGCACGTCGTCGTGTGTACGTTCGACGACGATCACGTGTTCGATCGTTGGGCAGCTCGCGACGGCTTCGTCGGCGTTCTGCTTCAGCGGCACCTTTCCACCGCGGCGCCACCCGCCGTCTGCCGTTACCACAAGGCGCGCGCCTGCGTCCTGGATCCGGCCCGACAACGCGTCCGAGCTGAAGCCGCCGAACACGACCGAGTGCGCCGCGCCGATGCGCGCGCACGCAAGCATCGCGATGGGCAGCTCCGGGATCATCGGCATGTAGATCGCGATGCGGTCGCCCTTCCGGATCCCGAGCGCGCGCAATGCATTCCCGAACCGGCACACCTCGGCGAGCAGCTCCGCGTACGTCAGCGTTCGCCGGTCGCCCGGCTCACCCTCGAAGTAGTAGGCGATCTTGTCGCCGCCGCCGGCGGCGACGTGCCGGTCGAGGCAGTTGACGCTGACGTTGAGCGTCCCTCCGACGAACCACTTCGCGAAGGGCAGATCCCATTCGAGCACCGTCGTCCACGGCTTCGTCCATTTGAGCAGCTTCGCTTGCTCGGCCCAGAAGCCTTCGAAGTCCTCGGGCGCACGCGCGTAGATCTGTGGATCGTTCGCGTTCGCGTGACGGGCGAATTCCGGCGGCGGAGGGAAAGTGCGACGCTCGTCGAAGAGCGTCTCGATCGTTCGCTCTGAGGCCACGTGCCCCTCCCCGGTCCGACGACGGCCAAGCATATGCCCGCCTATGGAGGACCCGTACCCAGAATCTGCGAGCGTGTGTCGCTCGCCTCCGTCCGGGTCAGCCGCGTCGGCCGGATAAAGCCAAGATCTTCGACTGCTCGCTCGCACCGGCCGGGATCGGTGGCGGCGCAGCCGTGACGCCGGCTTGCTCGTAGGCCTTCATCGCAACCTCTGCCCACGGCATCAGGTATGCGGTCAGGTCGTCGTCCATCGTCGTGTCGACACCGATCCCGGTCCGTAGGTCCCAGCCGTGGATGTGAAGGTCGAAGACCATCTGATCGAGGTACTCCTGAGCGGGGAAGTCTCCGAATGATAGGTGCGTCACCTGCTGAAGATCGCTCAGAGCTTCCACGGCCGCGCGCGCGTTCTGTGCGGCGTCGTCCCATGCCGCCACCGGGTCGTCCCCCAGATTGTCCCCGTCGAACGCGTCGCCCACCTCTGCGATCGTCTTGCCCTCGAGTAGCGGCGGGACCCAAAGCTGCTCGTTCACGAGGTGCTGCATGAGCGCACGCACGTCCCACTCGGTGCAGGGCGTCGGGAAGTGCCACTGGTCTTCGCGGATCTGATGAACGGCTTCTTCGTAGCTCTTCGATGCTTTGACGAAGAGTTCGCGGACGTCGGCCATGCGTGTCCTCCTAGTCGAGCCAAACCCGGTCTTGGTTGTTCGGGTCGTCGATCGGCGACGAGATGAACAACACGTCGCACGGGTCGCCGAATTCCGCAGAGTGCGGCGTGTTCGACGGGATGATCCACACGTCGCCCGGCTTCACCGGCCGGGTGGTTTCGCCGACGGTCACCGAGCCGCTCCCTTTCAGAACGTAGCCGATCTCGTCGTGCGTGATGTGGACGTGCTTCTTGAACGGTCCGGCGTGGCCCTGAAAAACGAAGACGCTCGACTGCTTTCCGTGTCCGAGGTACGTCCGCTTGAACGCATCTTCCGCTGTGAGCTTATCCTTCTCGACCGCCTCGGCGATATCGATCACGTCGACCTTCGTCATCGGCAAAGCTTGCTGGCAGGTCGGGCACAGATGCTGCTCCATCGATCCCCCTTCGTCAGCGCCGCGCGACCGCGGCTTCGAACAGGAAGTGATACACCTCGGTGTGCCGCTTCGCCTCCCATACGTCGTCGCCCCAGATGTACGCGCCGTGATCGGTGACGAGGATCGCGAACGACGCGGCGAACCGGTCGTCTTTCAACGCAGCTTCGACCTGATCGACGAGCTCGCTTTCTCGCGGGGTGTTGCGGATCACCGGCACGAGATGGCGGTCGCGGTTCGTCAACCCGCGGATGCCCTTCAGCATCTCGAGCCGTTCGAAGGCGACGTGGTCGTCTTCGCCGGCACGGTCGGCGGCGAGAACCGATGAAAGCGCGTGCGAGTGCATCACGCTACGCGCGCCGCGGATGCGCGCTGCCGTGCAGAAGATCGTGTTGCACTCGGAGGGACGAAGCGACGGGTCGACGGCGGGCACGACGACGGAGCCATCCGTCGGGCTCACGACGAAGAAGTCGTCGGGCTGGATGCGTTCCTTGTGCACGCCCGTCGGCGCGAGGAAGAGGTTGCCGTCGTCGGTAGGGCCGCAGATCCCGCCGCCCGTCCCCGACACCCATCCCTTCGTGTAGAAAATGCGCAGGAGCTCGCAAAGGAGCTCTTTCGTGTGCCGGTCGCTCACGACCGGTGCACCTTCGTCGCGCGGGCCTGATCGCGTGGCTTCACTACGATGGTGTCGATGTTGACGTGGCTCGGGCGGGTCGCCGCCCACACGATGCAGTCGGCGACGTCGTCGGCCGTCAGCGGCGTCATCCCTTCATAGACCTTCGCCGCGCGCGCGGCGTCGCCGTCGAAGCGCACCAGCGAGAACTCCGTTTCAACGAGGCCGGGCTGCACTTCCGTGACGCGGATCGGCTTCCCAAGGAGCTCCAGGCGGAGGGTTTCCGTGATGGCCGTGACGGCGTGCTTCGCGGCCGTGTACGCGGCTCCGCCCTCGTAGGTCTCGATGCCGGCGATCGAGCCGACGTTGATGATGTGCCCGTCGCCGGATCTCTCGATGGCCGGAAGGAATGCGCGCGTCACGCGCGCCAAGCCGACCACGTTGGCCTCGTACATCCAGTCCCAGTCGTCGTCGGGGATCTCTGCGAGCGCTGCGAACCCTTTGGCGCCGCCGGCGTTGTTGACCAGGAGGTGTAGCGGTCCGATCCCGTCGGCGAAAGCGGTGACCGAGGACGCGTCGGTGACGTCGAGCCGCTTCCAGGTTGCGCCGATCTGATCGGCGATCTTCTCCAGGCGGTCGGTGCGGCGCGCGCCGATGAGAACGTCGAAGCCTTCGGAGGCGAGGCGCCGCGCGGTCGCCTCGCCGATGCCCGACGAGGCGCCGGTCACAACCGCGGTCTTGTTCACCGCCGTGTTCTAGCAGGCGCATGGATATCGGTGCGAAGCGGAACCCGGCGTTACGAAGCGAAGTGCGCGTGGAATACCCACATCATGTGGGCATGGGCCATCGCAGCACCGATCGGGTTCATGCTGTTGATCTTCATCCTCGCGTGGCTGGAAGAAACGATCATCTTCCCCGTCGACCGCGCGGCCCAGATCACGAAGGCTCTTGAGAGGTCGGCACCAGACGAGGTCGAAGGCCTCGTCGCGGCACGCAGATCGAGGAGGCGTGGATCGTGACCGAGCTGCCGTCGACCGGCTCGATCGGCAGGCCGCGCGCGATCGCGAGGGCCTGCGCGGCCGAAGAGGCGGGATCCGTGATCAGTGCGTCCGGTGTGTCGCGCGGCGCGAGCGTCCCGTTCTTCTTGTAACGGCGGTCGGCGAAGCCCTCGTCTGCAACCATCAACGACCCCGAACGGCCCGCCGCCGCAAGCCACGATCCCGACAACGCGATGAGCCTCGGCTTCGGTTTCAGCGAGCCGATCGCGTCGGCGACGGTGGTTGCGAGCCACGGATCGACGGCGGCTTCGTTGTACAGCGCGCCGTGCGGCTTCACGTGCGTGATGCTTGCCGACCAGCGCGCAGCGATCCGCCGCAGCCGCGCGACCTGATCTCGGATCGAAACCCTCAGCTCGGTGCGATGCATGTCGAGCGGCTTGCGCCCCATGTTCTCGCGATCCGGGTAACCGGGATGCGCGCCGATCGAGATGGTCCGTTTGACGGCATGCTCGATCGCGCCCGCCATCGACTCGTCGTCGCCTGCGTGCGCACCGCACGCGATGTTCACCGACGACACCACCTCGTAGAGGGGAGCGTCGTCGGAGCCCTCTCCGACGTCGGCGTTCAAGTCGATGTTCAGTCGATGTCCTCGATCGTGCCTAGCCAGGCGTCCTCGCGTTCGCGCCACGCCGCGCGCGCTGCCTCGGGCGTCGTCCGGTCGAACGAGAAGGTATCGCCCGGCTTCGCCTGCGCAGCGAGATGGATGTCCGCTCCGATCACGGTCGCGACCTTCGCATACCCACCGGTGGCCGGCCGGTCACACCCGAGAAGGATCGGCTGGCCATCTCCTGGGATCTGCAGCGCGCCCGTGACGACCCCCTCCGGATCGATGTCGGGCTTGGTGCTGAGTTCCAGCGCGGGGCCTTGCAGCCTCATCCCGGTGCGGTCGCTGCGCGCCGTTACCGTGTACGGGGAGGAGAAGAACCGTTCAACGGAGCCGGGAAGGAAGACGTCATGCTGGGGACCGGGGATCGCGCGCAATCGCTGCTCCGAGCGGTATGCAGCGTCGAGGCGGGCGCGCCGGAGTGGCGCGTCGGACGCGCGGCCCGTCGTCAAGCGATCACCCTGGCGCAAGACACGTCCGCCGAGCCCGGCCGCGACGTGCGTCGAGCGGCTGCCGAGGACGAGGGGAACGTCGATGCCGCCTCGGATCGCGAGGTAGCCGCGCGCACCTCCCAAGGTCGCACCTATCCGAAGCGACTCTCCGGCCCGCAGCCGGAACGACGTCTGATAAGGCGCCGGCGTTGCGTCGACGTCGCGTTCGAACGCGCTTCCACTCACCGACCGAAGGATCGACACCTCGAAGCGGGAGCCCGTCAGGGCAACGATCGCGTCATCTTCGA
>VAYV01000182.1:0-2206 GCA_005883175.1 Actinomycetota bacterium | reverse complement strand
AACCGGACGACGTCGCCGGGCTGCAACGTCGTTGGTGGAGTGCTTTCGGCGTCGAAGAGGACCGTGTCTGTGCGGCCGATCAGGCGCCAGCCGCCGGGCGTCGCATCCGGGTAGATCCCCGAGTACTCGCCGGCGATCGCGACCGAACCAGGCGGTACCTTCACCCGCGGCGACGCGAGCCGGGGTACCGCGAGCTCGGCCGGCAAGCCGAGCAGGTATGGGAAACCGGGCTGGAAGCCGATGAACGCGACCGTGTACTCGGCTCTCGAGTGAAGCTCGACGACGTCAAGCGGCCGCATGCGACAGGAGGCCGCAACCTCCGCCAGGTCTTCACCGTCGTACGTGACTGCGATCTCGTGCCTGCGTCCCGCGCCTCGCTGCCGTTGTGCTTCGTCTGCTTCGAGCGCGCGCATAAGCGCGGCCGACGGCTCGGCGCCGGGAACGAGCTCGACGAGCACCGTGCGCGCGCCGGGAACGACGTCGGCGACCTCCGTGAAGCGGGCGGCCGTGACCACGTCGCTCAGAGCGCGCGCCGCCGCGTTCGCTTCGGCGGTGCTTCCGTCGAAAGAACGGAGCATCCCGCGCTCGCCTTGCCACACCCAATCCGACATGTCGCGCGCGAGCATAGCCCGCCGCAGCTAGGCTTCCCTTCACGATGCTCGTGATCCGAGACGCGCGAGCGGACGAGCTCGACGAGATCGCCGACCTCATCGCAGCCGCGTACGCACAGTTCGGCCCGCCGCCCGGCAGCGCGAAGGACCTCGTTGATGCGTTCGACGAATACCGCGTCGATCAGCGTGACGTCTGGAGCAGGCTCGGGGACTCGCAGCTGATCGTCGCGGAAGAGGAGGGCCGTCTCGTCGGCGCGGTCACCTTCTATCCGCCGGGTGCAGAGAAGAAGAGTGAGCGTTGGCCCTCGGAGTGGGCCGCGTTCCGGCTGCTCGCCGTCCCGCCGGATGCGCGCGGGAAGGGTGTCGGTCGCGCGCTGACCGACGAATGCCTGCGCCGCGCGCGCGACCTCGGCGCGCCCGTTCTGGGGCTCCACACCACGATCGTGATGGACGTGGCGCGCGCGATGTACGAACGGATGGGCTTCACGAGGTTCCCCGAGAACGACTTTCCCATCACCGACGACTTCATGGTGATGGCGTACACGTTGCCGCTATAGGAACGCGCGGAGGTTGTCGAGAGCAGCCTCCGCAAGCGCTCCCTGCGCCTTCAACGTGCTCGTCTGCGCGCGCGATGCGCGCCGGATCCCGAGGCGACAGAACTCGAGCGCGTCGCCGGTGATTACGTTGTCGGCGTCGTCGGGTCCGATCGGCCACGTCTCGCCCTTGTACGTAAGCTCTGCGCGGAGGGTTCCCGCGGGCTGCTCGACCTTGGCGTAGCTCAGTGCGTACGGAACGGCTCGCAGCGTAAGGAACGCGATGCTTTGGAGCCTGGGCGAGGCCGACGGCTCCATCCCGAGCGCGCCGCGAACATCGCCGGCGTGCGCCCAGGTCTCCATCATGCGGGCCGTCGCCATCATCTTCGCGCTCATGCCGAGGCCCCACGGCACGCGGTCGCGCGCGTCTTTCTGCATGAGCACGTCGCGGTTGCGCGCCGCCGACGTGCGCCACCAGTCGAGCACCGCCGCGGGCGTCATCGCACGCCCTTTGTCGACGCCGGACTGGGTGAACGCTTCCGGAGTCGGGAACTTCAGCGCTTCTTCGTTGAGCGGCCTGGGCCCGCCGGTGATCGTATCGACGCAGATGTCGTTGGTGTCGGCGAGGTGCGAGACCTGATCGCGGACGTCCCACCCTTCGGCCGGCGTCGGCAGGAGCCATTGGTCATCCGCGAGGGCGGCCAGCAACGCATGGAGATCGCCGTGCTCCGCGGCGAGCTCGGCGACCGCTTCGTCCATCCCGGCCATTGCCGGCGAGGCTACGCAGGGGTGAGCGCGGCGCGCAAGATCGACAGGGCTTCCGGCACGAGCCGGTAGTACGCCCAGGTGCCGCGTTTCTCGCGGCTGACGAAGCCGGCGTCGTTCAGCACCTTGAGATGATGGCTGACGGTCGGCTGCGAGAGGCCCAGCTCGTCCGTCAGATTGCACACGCAGGCTTCCTCAGTAGCGGCGATCATCGTGAGCAGTCGGAGGCGCGCCGGGTCCGAGAGGACCTTGAACGCGGACGCGACCCGGTCGGCGGCGACGGCCTCCAGAGGGGTG
>VAYV01000181.1 GCA_005883175.1 Actinomycetota bacterium | reverse complement strand
GGGCGGCTTCGCCGGGTCGTACGGCTGCAGGCCGGACTTCGTGGGGTCGGTCGACTCGTAGAGATAGGCGTACGTCGCGGGCTTGTTGCACTGCGCGTCGAGCGCGCCGGCCTCGCACTTCCACGGCTGCAGCTGCGGCCCGGCGAAGAGCGGCCCGCCGTTGGGGTGGTTGGTGAGCCGCAGGCGCGCGCCGGTGCCGTCGGGAAGGATCGCCGTCAGCTCGTTGACGCCGTTGTGCAGGCCGCTCACGAAGCCTTCGATCTTCTTGTTCGGCCGCACGGCGAACGCGCGCGTCACGTCGGTGCCGTTGAGCCGCGCGCGCAACGCTGAGAACGGCGTGCCTGCCGGCAGCGAGATCGCGACGACGGCCGTGCCGCCCGACACGAGGTCCGCGCGCGACGAGATCACGCTAATCGCCACCGCGCCCGGCGCGCTCGCCTTCACGACGGCGGGAGCTAGGCTGAGAACGAGCGCAGCAGCGAGGAGAGCTTTACGCACGCGGGATCCTTCCTCGGGATCGGGTCAGGGATTGGTTCGTCGGCAGGCCGCGGACTTCCTGCCGCGCGCGCTTTCGCCTCGCCCGCGCGTGGTGCGAGAATCTTCTCAACCGATCGAAGGGGGACTCCGATGGCCGCCAAACGGTGGGAAGAGCAGGTCGACGTCAAGGCGCCGGCCGACAAGGTCTGGCCGCTCGTCAGCGACTTCACGAGGCACGGCGAGTGGGCCGGCCATGGCCTCCAAGCGACCAAGACGAGCGACGGCGCGGTCGGCGTCGGCACGACCTACGCGACGACCGCCAAGCAGTTCGGCACGCAGAAGGAGCACAGCACCGTCACCGCGATGACTCCGCCGAGTCAGTTCGAGTGGGACTCCAAAGGCGCGCTCGGCATGGTCCACCACTGGTTCGCGCTGAGCGAAGCCGGCGACGTCACTACCGTGCGCAAAGGCGCCGAGATGACCGCGCCGACGTTCCTCGCGAAGCTGACCGGGCGACGCATCGCGAAGGACCTGCCGAAAGGCCTGCGCGCCGACCTCGAAAACATCAAGGCCAAAGCAGAGGCGTAACCGTGCCGACCGGCAAGGCGTACGAAGGCGAAGGCATCACCGTCTACTACGACGGCAAGCGCTGCCGCCACTTCGCCGTCGCGGACGACAACGTCGAGCAGCCCGACGCGCCCACCACGATCGAAGTGCGCGCCGACGGCCCGGTGATGATGCGCGGCGACCTGACGCTTGCGGGCCCGGAGGGCCCGGTCAAAGAGACGCGCGCGGCCGTGTGCGGGTGCGGCAAGACGTCGAACGCACCGTTCTGCGACGGGGCCTGCGGCTGCTCGCCCTGATTACGAGGGCGAACCCGTCGGCCTGGTGCCGGGAGGAACCGAGATCGCCGTCTGTGGTCCCGGCGGCAGCGGACCACGCCCGTTCTTCGGCGCCGCGTTGAAGATCGAGTCGGCCGACTCGCTTTTCACCTTGTCGTAGAAGTCTTTGAACGCCGCCAGCGCCGTCGACTTCGACACAGTGCCCGGGTCGTACACATCGTCGCCGCCGATCTCCGTGCCGAAGATCAACGAGCCGACGTTGAAGATGACTTTGTAGACCGTGATGTCTCCGCCTTCGGTCGGCCCGCGGGTCGGGTGAACGACTTGCCCGTCCGAGCCGGGGATCGATGGGACGGCGAGGACGGTCTTGATCGAGCACTGCGGCTCGCCCGGACATTCCTCGAAGAGGTTGCCGTTCATGTACTTGAGCATCCCGCTCAAGTCCTTCCCTGGCGCGAACTGAGCGACGAAAGCGCCGGCGGTCGTGCCGGCGCCGACGAACTGCTCGGCGTACCCGCGCTGGAAGCCGTACGACTTCAACGTGTCGACGACTTGCTTGACCGGATCTTTGAAGAGAAGGCCGTGACCGACCGCATCGTCGAACGCGAACGCGTTCAGGACCGGGCTCTCGGTGCGGATACGCATGTCGCCGACATCGGCCGCGCGGAGGAGGATCCCGTTCTTCGCCGGCGAGCCGGCGGTCCCGCTCCCGCATGCGGCAAACAACAAAGCGATGGCGACGATCGAGACGTGGCGCGCGCGCAACATGGCTCCCCCCCGGGTCCGGCAGCAATCGGACGATAGCGACGCCGCAGCCGGAGAAGCAAGGACGGAGGAGTTATTTGAAGGTGCCGACGGCCGGTATCGCGCCGATCGGCCCGCCGTCCGCTTCGGCGGCATCTTCCAGAAACCCCGGGGGGTACCCCCACCGGCAGACGCCAGCCACCACGCTCGCAACGGTGCACGGCGGCGCCTAGGCTGCATTCATGGCTGGGGGGATGGGCCCATGACCGCCGTGCTGACGCGCGCGCGCGCAGAGCTGCGCCGGCGCTTCACCTCGATGCTCGCCCTGACCCTTCTTGTCGGCATCGGCAGCGCCGCCGTCATGACCCTCGCCGCCGGCGCGCGCCGCACCGACACCGCCTACCCACGCTTCGCGCGCGCCTTCAAGGCCGCCGACATGCTCGTCTACCCGAGCTTCGGCGAATCGGGCATATTCGCCCAGCTCAACTTCAAGCAAGTGGCCAAGCTCCCGCAAGTCGCCGCCGGGTCGATCCAGCACTTCCTTTTCGCCGACCAGCAGGAGTATGCGATCACCGTCGACGAGCCGCCCTACGGCACCGAGATCAACCGCTACAAGCTGCTCGAAGGACGCGCGCCGCGCGCCAAGCGAATCGACGAGGTCATGGTTCCCTACTGGACGGCGAAGCAGCTCCACTGGCACATCGGGTCAACGTTCACGGTTCCCGTCGCGCTCAGAAAACCCCCGCCCTTTTTCGCCCCCTTCGCCTTCCGCGTCGTCGGCATCGAGGCCGCGCCCGGCGAGTTCCCTCCGCAGATCAGCGGCAGCACACCCGGCGGCGCCAACGGCGTCACCATCCACGTCAGCCCCGCCGCCTACAAGGCGATGATCGCGAAGCATGCGTTCACGATCGACTTCTTGGTGCTTCGGTTCAAGCGGGGAGCAGCTGAAAACCAGCCGTTCAACGACCTGCTGAACTCCATGGCCGTCAACCCCAAGACGGGCCAGCACATCGCGCAGCTGAACGACAACCTGAACGACCAAGCCGCGAACACCCAGCGCTCGATCCACTTGCAGGCCGTCGCGCTGTGGCTCGTCGCGGGACTGGCCGCGCTCATCATCGTGCTGGTGCTCTCGCAGCTGCTCGCGCGCCAAGCGACGATCGACTCGACCGACAGCCCGACGCTGCTGGCGCTCGGGATGACGCGCACGCAGGTGTGGCTGACCGGCATGGCGCGCGCGCTCGTGATCGGTGTGGCCGGAGCTGCGATCGGCGTCGGCGCCGCCTATGCCGCGTCGACGCTGATGCCGATCGGCCTCGCGCGTATCGCGGAGCCGAGCCCGGGCTTCAGCTTCGACGCACGGCTGCTTGCCGTCGCCGCCGCGATCGTGGTCGCGCTGATCCTCGTTCTCGCGGCGTGGCCGATCTGGAAGAACTCGCGGGTCGCGCGCCGCGAGGCGCCCGCGCGCGCGAAGCCCGGCTTTGCCGCCCGCACTGCTGCGGCGCCTGGCCTCTCGCCCGCAGCGGGCGCCGGTCTGCGCTTCGCGCTCGAGTCGGGCCGAGGCCCTACCGAGGTGCCGGTGCGCAGCTCGATGCTCAGCGTCATTCTGGCGATCGTGGCGCTCGCCGGCGCGCTGACGTTCGGCGCCGGTCTCGACCACCTCCTGATGACCCCGCGCTTGTACGGATGGAACTGGGACGTCCACCTCACGACGAACGGCGACAACAACGACACCGCGGCCGCGCTCAGCGTCCTGAAGAAGAACCCGCGCGTCGAGGACGTCGCGAACATCGACAGCCCGCCGGTGCTTCTCAACGGCAAGCGGTTCGACGTCATCGGGCTGGACCAGGTGAAGGGCCAGATCCAACCGGTGTTGATCGACGGACGCGCGCCCGAGCTACCGAATGAGGTTGGACTCGGCGTGAAGACGTTGCAAGCAGCGCACGCGAAGATCGGCGACACGGTCAAGCTCAGCATCTCCGCCATCGCCGGGAGCCCCCCGCAGGAGTTCAAGGTCGTCGGTACCGTTGTGCTGCCTCCGAACTCCGACACGGCGCGCCTCGGCAACGGTGCGGCGCTTACGGAAGATGGGATCAGGCGTATGGCGCCACCGGGCTTCGAGATACCAGCCCCGTCGGACCTGTACTTCAAGTTCGCGCCCGGCGTGAACGCGAAGGCGGCGCTCGCCGACATCATGGCGAAAGACGTGACGGTGGCCGTTCAGAAGGATGACGGCACGATAAAGCAGGAGAAGCAGAAGATGAGCGACGCCTACGGCGTCATCGTGCCGACGCGCCCGAGCGACCTCGTGAACTTCGGTCAGGTGCAGAACCTGCCGCTGCTGCTCGCCGGCTTGGTCGGGCTGCTCGCGGCGGCGACGCTGGCGCACACGTTGGTGACGTCCATCCGCCGCCGCAGACGCGATCTCGCCATCCTCAAGATGCTCGGCTTCGTCCCGCGTCAGGTCCGCGGGGCGGTCGCGTGGCAAGCTACGACCTTCGTCTCGGCCGCGCTGCTGATCGGCCTTCCCGTCGGCATCGCCGTCGGCCGCGTCGTGTGGAGCGCGTTCGCCACGAACCTCGGCACCCGCGCCGAGCCGGTCACGCCTTCCCTGCGGCTGCTCCTCACGGTCCCCGGAGCGATCGTGCTGGCGAACATCATCGCCGTCGCCCCGGCGTTGGTCGCCGGCCGTATGCGGCCGGCCCCGGCTCTGCGCGCCGAATAACAGGAATCCGCCCGCCCGGGGGCGAAACCGTGAGGGCATGAAGCCCCCGTTCCTGATCTTGGCCCTACTCGCCCTCGCCACCACGGTCGCGCGCGCAGACACACCGCCGCTCGGCTGGCCTGTGACGCCGCCCGCCGCAAGCAAGCAAGCGATCGGCGCGCTCGCCCCGCAGAACCCCGTCCTCCACTTCAAGGGCGCCGCCGACAACCCCACGCCGCTCCCGCTGGTCAACCCTCTCGCGATCCCGCCGGTCTGCGCGATCGAGTGCAACGAGTTCACCTTTACCGCCGGCACGGACCCGTTCCTCGTCGCCGTTCACAGCGATCAGTCGCCGACGAAGACCGGCTCGTTCAACCCGAACGACGGCTGGGACGTCTACGTCTACGGCCCGGACAACTCGCTCGTCGCGGCGGCCAACGGCATCGGCGCCGACGGCCAGGCTGCGGAGATCACCGAACCGAAGGCGGGCTCCTACACGATCGTCGTCACTTTCACCTACGCGCAGGACACCGACGCGTCGTACACCGGCGAGGTCCGCCTCATGAAGCCGCCGACCTGGCAGCCCGCCCCGTGCACGCACGCGACGATCGGCGTCATCACCGGGTGCTTCGAGCTCCCCGAGCTCCAAGCCCTGCCCGCGTACGACCTCGCCGTGAGCGGCTTGCCGCCGGTTGCGTCGACGCCGCTGGGATTCCCGCTGCCGCTGATCCCCGGCACGCCCACGTCGTGTTACATCGACGAGACGCTCGGTCTCACCAACCCGCAGGTCGGCCCGCCGCAAGCGCCGATCACACGCTGCCTCCGCTTCACCAGCGACGTTCGCAACATCGGGGCAGGGTCGCTCGAAGTGCGCTTGCCGTGGATCACGGCCGACGGGACGAGCGGCTTCATCCCCGGCCAGTGCCACGCCCAACAGCTCGTGACCACCGATTCCGG
>VAYV01000173.1 GCA_005883175.1 Actinomycetota bacterium | reverse complement strand
ATTTCCCGATCGGGGTGCGCGCGCCTGCGACGATGACCGACTCTGCCACGGGATTACCTCCTGTCTAGACAAGGAAACATTCTAGACGGAGCCCTCATTCCCTGTTACCACGACCTCGGGCGACCACAGGCCGACGCGGCACCCGGTCGGATCGAGCAACACCGCGTACGAACCGGCCTGCTCGGAGATCGGCGTCGGCGACTGCTCGACAACTGCGCCGAGCACCTTCGCGCCTTCGATCGCGCCTTCCAACGTTTCGACTTGGACGTACAGCAGGACGCCTTGCTCGCCGGGCGGATCGTCGGTTTCCACGATGCCGCCGGACACGGAGCCTTCTTGCGTCGAGATCAGCCAGTAGCCGTTGTCGTCACGGTCGATAGGGGAGAACTGCCACCCGAACATCAAGCCGTAGAACTCTTTCGCGCGCTCGACGTCGGGCGTGTATAGCTCGAACCAAACGACCGGATTTCCCACGCTGCGCCCTCCGTCCGAACCATATTGCAATCCCGTAGAATCGCGCCATGTTCACCCGAGTCGACCACGTCGGGATCGCCGTTCGCGACCTCGACGCTGCGATCTCTTTCTACGAGAAGACGTTCGGCGTCTCCTTCACGTACCGGCACACCGCGCAGGACCAAGGCGTGGAAGAAGCGATGGGACAAGTCGGCGAGTCGTGGATCCAGCTTTTGAAGCCGCTTGGAGCGGAAACGCCCGTCGGGAAGTTCATCGAGAGCCGCGGCGAGGGCGTGCATCACATCGGCTACGGCGTCGCGGATGTTCGCGCGGCGCTTGAAGAGCTGAAGGGCCACGACATCCGTCTCATCGACGAGCACCCTCGGCCCGGCTCCCGCGGCGCGTCGATCGCGTTCATCCATCCGAAGAGCGTCGGCGGCGTGCTGGTCGAGCTGGTCCAAGAGTAAGTGGCCGCCGCGTCGGGGGACGTAAAGAAGCCCGGCAAGGGCGCGTTGTTCAAACTCCTCATCAGGATCGCGATCGGGTTGGCCGTTGTCGCGATACTGATCCTGCGGACGCCCGACCGCACCGCGTTACGACATGCCCTGACCAGCGCAAGCAAAGGGTGGGTCGTGGCTGCTGCGTTGGCACTTTTCTGTGGGATCGCCGTTAGCGCCATGAGGTGGCGCGCCTACCTCGACGCGCTCGAGATCTACTTGCCTTTCCCGACGGTGCTGCGGCTGTACTTCGTCGGCACATTCTTCAACGCGTTCCTGCCGAGCGGTATAGGAGGCGACGGGTACAAGGCGGTGAGGATCGGGCGCGCGCGCGGTGGGATGGCGCAAGCATTCGCAAGCGTGTTCCTCGATCGCTTCGCAGGCTTCGTCGCCTTGGCCGGTATCGGTTTGCTCGGGGCGCTGATCACGATCCTGAGCGGGCAGAAGCATCTGAAGGTCGCGGCGATCTCTACGGTGCTATCGGCTGGGATGGCCCTCGGAGCGCTGATCCTGTTGGTCTTGGGCGAGCGGCTGCTCGGGCGCGGGCGGGTCATCAAGGAGCATGGGATCGGGGGGAAGCTGCGAGAGGCGGTGCGCGCGATCCACGCTGCGGGGCGCCACCCGCAGGCAGCCGCGCGCGGCTATCTATTTGGCGTCGTGTTCCAGCTGTTCGTGCTCGGGTATCACCTTTGCGTCGCGCGCGCGCTCCACATCACACAGGTGTCCGTCGTCGGCATGACAGGCATCGTGGTGATCGCTTCGCTGGCAACGATCATCCCGCTCTCGCCCGGCGGCCTCGGGTTCCGGGAAGCGGCGTACGTGTGGGCGCTGGGAACATTCGGAGTGCCCTTGCACTCTGACAAGCTTGCGTTCGCGCTCCTCATCCTTGTCGTGCTGTTGCTGACGAGTGCGGTCGGCGGCCTCGTCTACATCATCGCCGGCGGAGACGTCCCCGCCGACGTCGAAGAAGCACCCGTCGACTAACCGTCGACGCGGTCGATCAGCCCGTAGTCCTTCGCTTCTGCCGCCGACATCCAGAAGTCGCGATCGGTGTCTTCGCGGATCCGTTCGAGCGGCTGGTGGGTCCGCTCGGACAGGATCTCTTCCAGCCGAGCTTTCAGGAACAAGAACTCCTTCGCCGCGATCTCGAGGTCTTTCGCCGACGCTCCTTGGATCCCGCCGTGCGGCTGGTGGAGCATGATGCGCGCGTTTGGAGTCGCGCTGCGGACGCCGGTTCCCGCGCAGAGGATCACCGATGCGGCCGAGGCCGCCATGCCGACGCATTTCGTGTCGACCGTGGCGTCGAGGATCCCCATCGTGTCGAGGAGCGTGAACAACCCCGAGACGTCGCCGCCGGGGGAGTCGATGATGAGGGTGATGGGCTCGGAGGAGATGCCGTCCAAGGCCAAGAGTTGTGCCGCGATGTCGCCGGCGACGTTTTCCTGGATCGCGCCTCGCAAGAAGACGATGCGGCGGCGCAGCAGCAGCGAGAGGGCCGCGTCCTCGACACGGTCGGGCCAGCGCGCGCCCGGGTCCAGCGGGATGATCTGACCGATCATGGTGAGCTCCTTGCTCAGTCGATGTGCAACTCAATGGTTGCATATCCTCTACGGTTGCGCAACCGAGCGGTTGCGCTCAGAATGAGAGCGATGCACATCGAGAAGCACGTCGTCCTCGCGGCGGCACCGGCCGAGGCCTGGGCCGTGGTCGTTGATTTCGCCTCGTGGTTCTGCCACGCGGCCGACATGAGCGCGATCAAACCCGGCGCGCGCATCCAGTTCTCGTGGGAGGACGGCACGACGCGCGCGGCCGTCTTCGAAGACGTAGACGTGCCTCGATTTCTCGCGTTCCGCTGGCTGCCGTTCGCACGAGACGAGCACGGGGATCCGATCCCAAGGCCGCAAGCCCGCGTGGAGATCACGCTGACGGCGGTGGACGAGGGGAGCGAGATGCACGTCGTCGAACGCCGGCTGGACGGGGCTCTCGCAGGGGCGAGCGCATGAGAGACGAGAAGATCGGCGCGGTGTTCTCAGCGCTCGGTGACCCGACGCGCCGGCAAGTCGTCGAGGTGCTCGCGAGCGAAGGTGAGATGACGGCGACCGAGCTCGCATCGCAGATCCCCGTGACGCGCCAGGCGATCGCGAAGCATCTCTCGACACTGTCCGACGCAGGTCTCGTCGCCTCGGAGACACATGGCCGCGAGGTCCGATACCACCTCACCCCGGCGCCGATGCGCCAAGCGGTTGCATGGATGGCCGAAACCGGCGCGGAGTGGGACGAGCGCCTCGCGCGCTTGCGCGCGCGCTTCCCTGGCTAGCTCTGCGCGCGCGGCTCCCAGCGGAACCGTCTGAGAGCCATGATCAAGGCAGCGGCACCCCACGCCCCCATGATCGCGAGATCCTTTCCTTTGAACCCGGTGCCGACCGTGTGGGGATTGTAGGCGGCGATGACCGCGTTCGACAGGTGCTTCACAGGGAAGATGGCCGCGATGTGAGTCAGAACACCGTTCCCTTGGATCGGGATGAAGACGTCCGAGATGAACAGCAGCGGGAAGATCGTAGCGTTCACGACGGCCGGCGCTGCATCGACGTTCGGCACGAAGCTCGTCATCGCCAAGCCGATCGCGCAGAACGTCGCCGCTCCGACCACCAACGCAACCACCAGCGCGGGCAGGGTGCGAACTCCCGGCAGCTTCACGTGGTAGAAGACGCGTCCGAACACTCCGATGATCACGACGAGCAGGACCGTCACCATCACCGACACGGCGATGCGCGCCGCGAGGTAGACCCACGGTGGAAGCGGTGTACCGCGCATGCGCTTGAGGATGCCGTTCTCGCGCGCGAACACCACGCCCATCGCGATGTTCGTGTAGCACGCCGTGATGATCGAAAATGCCATCAGCGCCGGCGTGTAGAACTGTGACACGGTGGCGTTGGATCCGAACGGCGAGTACTTCGAGTTCCCGAAGATCAGGTTGAAGATGATCATGAACATGATCGGGAACACGAACGTGAAGAACGCCGACGCGGGGTTCCGCCAGAACGAGCGGTTCTCATACTTCACCTGGCGGAGCGCGAGCGCGACGTCACTCATTCCGCCGCCGCTGCCTCGCCCGCGGTCAGCTTGAGGTAGACGTCTTCCAGCGTCGGGCGCGCCACCTCGAGCTCCTCCAGCGTCACACCTTTCTCGAGCGCCCACCCCGTCAGCTCGTGCAAGACCTTCACCGGGTCGGCCGCTTCGATCTGCACGCGCCCATCGGTGGCCGGGACCGAGCTCTTCAACGAGCGCGGCAACGCGCGCGCGCGCTCGGGGAGCCGGAACCGCACGATCGTGTGCGACATCTCGCGCCCGGCAATGGAGCGTGGCGGGCCTTCGGCGACGATGCGCCCGGCGCTGATGACGGCGACCCGGTTCGCCAGCTCTTGCGCCTCGTCCATGTAGTGCGTCGTGAGGAAGATCGTCTTCCCGAGCGAGACGAGGTTCTTCACCGCATCCCACATCCGCCGCCGCGCGCCGGGGTCGAATCCCGTCGTCGGCTCGTCGAGGAACAGCAACTCGGGGTCGCCGGCAAGCCCGATCGCCACATCGAGCCGCCGTTGTTGCCCGCCCGAGAGCCTCTTCACGCGGTCGTCGCGCTTCTCGTTCAAGCCGACGACGTCGATGATCTCGTCGAGCGGCCGTGGCGAGGGATAGTACCCGCGGTACATCTCGATAACTTCGGCCACGGTCAAGAACTGTTCGACACCGGTCGACTGCAAGACGATCCCGATGCGTTGCTTCAGTGCCCGCTCGCGGCGCGCGGGATCGAAGCCGAGCACCGATACCGTGCCCGCGTCGCGGCGCCGGTAGCCTTCGAGGATTAGGACTTGCGGAGCCCTTTGACGTGGATCGCCGTGGTCATCGGGGCGAAAGCATAGCGTCGCGCGAGGGCTGCTCGAACGGCCCATTTTCAGAAGGGAAGTAGGGCGGCCCCGCCTGCCGCTGTTAGGATGCGCGCGCTTTGGCGACGAAGAAGAAACCGGCCGAGGAGGTCGTCCAGGAGGCGCCCGCCGTCGAGGCGGCGCGCGCGCAAGGAGCCACGGTCGAAGACAAGATCGGCGAGCTCATCAAGCGCAAGGATCACGCGCTGCACGCGGCGTCGGCCGAGGCGGTCAAGAAGCAGCACGACCGTGGGAAGCTCACGGCGCGTGAGCGCATCGATCTGCTGCTGGACCCCGGCTCGTTCGTCGAAACCGACCGGATGGCGCGGCACCGCACGCACGGATTCGGTATCGATCGCAACCGGCCCCTCTCCGACGCGGTCGTCACCGGCTGGGGGACGATCGACGGACGCAAGGTCTTCGTTTTCAGCCAGGACTTCATGGTGTTCGGGGGATCGCTCGGGGAAGTGATGAGCGAAAAGGTATGCAAGATCATGGACCTCGCGGCGTCGACCGGCGCGCCGGTGATCGGGCTCAACGACTCCGGCGGCGCGCGCATCCAGGAAGGCGTCGTCTCGCTGGCGAGCTACGGATACATCTTCGATCGCAACGTGCGCGCGTCCGGTGTGATCCCGCAGATCAGCGTGATCATGGGCCCGTGCGCCGGCGGCGCCGTCTACTCGCCGGCGATGACGGACTTCATCTTCATGGTGAAGGACACGTCGCACATGTTCATCACGGGCCCAGACGTGATCAAGACCGTGACCGGCGAAGAGGTGACCTTCGAAGACCTCGGCGGTGCGATGGCGCACGCGTCGAAGTCCGGAATCGCACACTTCGTCGCTGAGGACGAGCAGCATTGCTTGCAGATGGTGCGGTACCTGATGTCGTTCCTCCCGCAGAACAACATGGAGGATCCGCCGACGTTCGCGACGTCGGACCCGCCCGACCGTCAAGCGCAAGAGCTCGTCGACCTGATGCCGGACGAGCCGAACAAGGCCTACGACATGCACGACGTCATCAAGCACGTGTTCGACGACGGCGACTTCTTCGAGGTCTTCCCACACTACGCACAGAACATCCTGACCGGGTTCGCGCGACTGAACGGTCACGCGGTCGGGATAGTGGCCAACCAGCCGATGCATCTGGCCGGCGTGCTCGATATCCATTCGTCCGAGAAGGCGGCGCGCTTCGTTCGCTTCTGCGACGCGTTCAACATCCCGCTGGTTGTGTTCGTGGACGTGCCGGGGTTCTTGCCGGGGACGAACCAGGAGTGGGGCGGCATCATCCGGCGCGGTGCGAAGCTCCTGTTCGCCTTCAGCGAAGCGACCGTTCCTCGCATGCAAGTGATCACGCGCAAGGCGTACGGCGGCGCGTACGTCGTCATGAACTCGAAGTCGATCCGTGCCGACGTCGCGTTCGCGTGGCCGACCGCGGAAGTCGCCGTGATGGGCGCCGAGGGCGCAGTCAACATCGTGTTCCGCAAAGAGCTCGACAAGGCCGAGGACAAGAAGGGCAAGCGCGCGGAGCTGATCGCCGACTACACCGAGAAGTTTGCGAATCCCTACGTGGCCGCCGAGCGCGGGTACGTCGACGATGTGATCGACCCCCGCGAGACGCGCCCGCGGCTCATCAACGCGCTCGAGATGCTGCTGACGAAGCGCGAGACGCTGGCGCCGCGCAAGCACGGGAACATCCCGTTGTGACCGAGGGTCCGGAGGCGCGCATCCGCGCGGGCTCGCCGACGCAGGAAGAAGAGAGTGCCGTGTTCGCTGCGATCGATCGCATCTGGCGCGACGATCGCGCGAAGGCAACAGCCGCCTCCCGCCCGTCGCCGTGGGTGATCGCTGCGCGCGTTCAAGCGGCCCGCCTCCGCGCGAACGCGCTCCGTGGTCCGCGGGCGTGGCGGCTCAGCGGGTTGGTAGGGGGAGAGCCGGCGACGCCGACCCAAACGGGACGCGGGGATGCCAAGTGACCACGTTCGTCGGAGCGTCGTATCGCGCAGAGGTATGCCGGACTGGGACCCCAGCACCACCGGACCTGGTTCAGTTGGCCCGTTTTCTTCCGTTCCGGGGGGCGGTCTCATAAGCGTTCGACAGCGAACTGACAACGCGCCCGAGAACTCCGGGTCTTCGGCGTGCGGCCGGAGAGTGTTCGGTGAAGATGAGCGGCAAGATCCCGGGTCTCGGCCCGAAATATCGGCGCACCACCGCGTTCCCCACTTGGGGCCATAGGTTGGCGGCCTGATGGCGCTTATCCTGACGGTCGACGATGAGCCCGATGTCCTATTCTTGCTTCGCGTTATCTTCGAGCGAGCCGGTCATCGGGTCATGGAGGCTCCTCATGGGCAGGCGGCACTGGAGGCGATCCAAGAACAGAGGCCGGACGTCATCGTGACCGATCTGATGATGCCGGTGATGGACGGGCGAGAGCTCTTGGAAACCCTGAAGGCGGATCCGAAGACGGCTTCCATCCCGGTCCTCATGCTCACGGCCAACCCGAACGGAGCGCTTGGAGCCGACGTCGTCATGCGCAAGCCATTCTCGAACACCGAGATCGTCGAGAGCGTCGAGGCGCTCGCGTCAGGATCATGATGGAACGCCTGCGAACGGGCAACACGCAGCTCGACCGGATCCTCGGCGGTGGGATCCCGATGGGCTCGCTCGTCGTCCTTGCCGGCGCCCCCGGCACGGGGAAGACGATACTCGCACAGCAGGTGTGTTTCTCGAACGGAACGCCCGAGAACCGTGCGATCTATTACACGACGCTGTCCGAACCGCACTCGAAGATGGTCCGCCATCTAGAAGGCTTCGACTTCTTCGACCGGAGCAAGCTCGGAGTAACGGTCGAGCTGAACCACTTGTCGACCCTGGCCCAGGAGGGCGACCTTGCGACGGCCGTTTCCGAAGTCGTGCGGCATAGCTTCGACGTGTCACCGTCTGTCGTCGTCATCGACAGCACGAAGGCCTTGCACGAAGCGATGGAGCACGCCGAACACTTCCGCGCGATCGTGTACGACCTCGCGAGCAGGATCGCGCACACGAACTCGGTCTTGATCTTCGTCGGGGAGTACTCGCTGGCCGACGTGGCGACAGCACCCGAATTCGCGGTTGCGGACTCCATCGTGTACATGTCGAACGAATCGGAGGGCGTGCTCGACCAGCGGCTGCTCCGCGTCTTGAAGCTGCGCGGGTCCGACTACTTGTCCGGAACGCATACGTTCACGATCGAGCCGAAGGGCCTCGCGGTCTATCCGCGACAAGAATCCAACATCGTGCGCTCGGCGCCGGCCGGGGAGAAGCGGATTGCGACCGGTGTGCCCGGCCTGGACGAGATGATCGGCGGGGGCATCCCCGAGACGAGCGTCACCCTCGTCGCCGGCCCATCCGGCGGCGGGAAGACCGTGGTGGGGATGCACTTCGTCGCCGAAGGCCTCCGCCGCGGGGACCGCTCCGTCTATATATCGCTGCAGGAGTCCGAGGCGCAGCTCGTCGCGAAGGCTCAGGCGTTCGGCTGGAACTTCCGCGATGCGATCGAGCAAGGCACGCTCGTTGTGCGGCACTTCGAGCCGGTCGAGCTTTCGCTGGACAAGGTCGCGGTCGAGATCACCGAGCTCGTGGAGGGGGGCGCGCGCCGGGTCGTGATCGACAGCATGGGTGAGCTCGAGCACGCCGCCCACGGTGCCGCCCGGTTCCCCGACTTCCTCTGGGCGCTGATGTCCGGATTGCGCACCCGTGGCGCGACCGTGCTCGTGACCAGCGAAACCGCTGCGTTCTTCGGCCCCGCGTTCGAGCTGGCCCGTGGCCTATCCTTCGTTGTCGACAACGTCATCCTTCTCCGCTATACCGAACTGGAATCGGAGATAAGGCGCGCGCTGACGGTCGTCAAGATGCGTGAGAGTGACCATGTGAAGAGCCTGGTCGAGTTCGAGATAGGCGGGAAGGGCGCCTCCGTCAAGGGCAAGTTCACGGGCATGGCCGGCGTGATGACCGGGACGCCGGTACGAACCGAGGAAAAATTCCGTGAGTTCTTCAACCGCTAACTCGCCGCCATCGCCGAAGCACCCAGGGTTGCTTGCACGGCTCATCGCGCTGATCACAGGGAAAGGCCGCGCGCCGGCGGAACAGACGGAAGAAGAGACGTCCACACGGTTCCAACGGTTCTTCGAAAAGACGTGATCCAGGAGATCTTTGATGCGGACGACCGCACTGGTTACCGGATACATCGAAGCCGCTCTCTTCACGCTGCTCGGCGTCCGATGCGTCCTTTCTTGGCTTCGCCAGCACGACCGCGCGTCGGCCACGCTGGCCTTCGCGACGGTGCTTTTCGGGCTCTCCTCGCTGATCGGTGCGTTAACAACGACGCTCTACGATTCGACCAAAGGCCAGATCGCGCCGCGGGGGCTCGGCATCGTCTCCAGCGTTATCGGCTTGCTTGCGATCTACGGTTTCCTGCTCTTCCTCACGAATTTCATCCCGTTCCCGCAGTGGCTGAGCGCGTTATTCGGTCTTGGAACTGTGTTCTGGAT
>VAYV01000172.1 GCA_005883175.1 Actinomycetota bacterium | reverse complement strand
AAGCTCTTCTACGTGTCGCTGCTCGTGCTCGTCGTCGGGGGCGTGGGCGCCGGCCTGCAGGCCCACTGGTTCAAGCAACAGTGGATCTGGGAGGCGATCGGCGTGCTCGTCGTCGTCAGCGTCGCGATGTTCGTGGTCGCGCGCCCGTACTACCGGGCGATCGCAGAAGCGACGGAGCTTCGCCCGAGCGGCGTCCCGCGCCAGAGCGACGAAGACCTCGCGTTGCGCTTGCAGTCTCCGACCCCGGGGATCGTTGCGTTGCTGGGCTTCGGAGGGCTGCTCGTCATCTTGTGGCTGATGATCTTCAAGCCTGTGTAGCTACAACGACGTCTTCACGAGCGGCTTCGTAGCCGGCCCATTCAGAACCTCTCCCGTCGGGGTGTATCGCGAACCGTGGCACGGGCAGTCCCAGGTCTTGTCGGCCGAGTTCCATCCAACCGTGCACCCCATGTGTGTGCACTTCGCCGATATCGCGATCAGCTCTCCGTCGTCGTTCCGATAGACCGCGACTTTCTGCCCGTCGACCGAAACGATCCCGCCCTCGCCCTTTTCGATCTCGGTGGAGACCTGGGTGATCGTTCGCGCGACGAGAACGTCACAGTGCGCGTGTTCGAGCACCTTCCGCGGCACCGAACCGAGCAGGAACCGCGACGCCCCCGTCATCCCCTTGTTCCCGACGACGATCAGATCAGCACGCTCGGCTTCCGCGACCTCCACGATCCTGTCCGCGGCATCGCCTCCGACGACACGAAGCTTCGCGTCCATCCCTTCGCCCGCCGCGTCGAGCGTGTCCCTCAGGACCGGGTCCCCTGTGCTGGGGTGGCCGACGAACACCAGCGTTGCCGATGCGCCGAGCTTCCGTGCCAGATCGAGGCCTTTCCGGGCGGCGCGATCGGCGGTCGGTGACCCGTCGGTCGCCACTGCGATCGACTTGTACGACGGGCTCGGCGGGTTGTACGTGAACGGACGCGCGCGCACGATCAGGACGTCGCACGGGGCGTGATGCGCGACACCGTGCGAAACGCTGCCCTGGAAGAACCGCTTCGTGCGGCTGAGCCCGCGGCTTCCAAGGACGATGAGGCCGGCATCCTTGCGATCGGCGATCTCAACGAGGATCTCGACGGGATCGCCTTCGTGGACTTCGGTGCTCGCGGTGACGCCCTCGGCCTTGAGCTGTTCCTTCGCCTTCTGCACGACGGCCTCGCCTTGGGCGGCGTGGCTGCAGCCGTGAACGAGGATCAGCTGCGCGCGCGACGCCTTTGCGATCGCCGCTGCGACGCGCTGCGCGTGCTCCGCGGTCGGCGAACCGTCGGTGGCGCAAATGATCTTCTTGTACGGCATGGCGCGGCTCCCGTGGTCGGAATACCGAGCCTATCGGAGGCCCCGTACGTACGCCCCGGGAAGCCGAGAACAGGCAACGGGCCGGAAGCGGCACGATCATTCCGTGCTGCTTCCGGCCCCGCTGCGCCGGGATTAAGCGGCTTCCGCCTGTGCCGGATTCAACTCGGTTTCGATCTCGAGCGTGACCTTCTTGCCGACGACCACGCCGCCCGTTTCCAGGGCTGCGTTCCACGTCATGCCCCAGTCTTCGCGGTTGATCTCCGCCGTGGCGCTGAAGCCCGCAACCGTGGTTCCCCACGGCGCGCGCTCGACGCCTTCGAACTCGACCTTCAGCTCGACCGGGCGCGTCTGGTCGCGGATCGTGAGGTCGCCTGTGACGTCCAATCTGGTCGGACCCGTCTGCTTCACGGACGTGCTACGGAACGTGATCGTCGGATACTTCTCGACGTCGAGGAAGTCCGGCGACCGAAGGTGATCGTCCCGCTGCTGGTTGCCCGAGAAGATGCTCGCCGCGTCGAGCGTAACCTCGACGCGGGAGTCCTCGGGGGTCTCGCCGATCTGAACCTGGCCGGAAAGCCGGTCGAAGTGACCACGGACCTTCGTCACCATCATGTGGCGCGCAACGAACGCAGCCCTCGTGTGGCTCGTGTCCAACGTCCACGTGCCGGGGGCCGGAGCCGCGACTTGGCCGATCTCCCTGACCTCTCCGCTGATCGCTGTCTCTGACATCTCGGTTCTCCTCCTTCCGGCCCCTTCCGAGGCCTGCCATCACGGGGTCTTTGCTCTTACAATAGTTGCATACTCAAACACTATTCCCGAAACGATTGCACTGTCAACTATTGCAACGTAAAATAACTTTATGAGCACGGCGACGGGCCAGGCGGAGCTGTGGGCTTCCCTCATGCAGGGGCAGGCCTTGCTCGCCGACGCCGTCAGCGACCGGCTGGAGGCCGAAGCCGGCATCCCGCTCGCCTGGTACGAAGTGCTCGCCGTGCTGGCCGACGCGCCCGAAGGCGCCCTCCGGATGCAGGACCTCGGCCAGTCGATGTGGCTCAGCAAGAGCGGTCTGACGCGGTTGTGCGACCGGATCGAAGAGGCCGGTTACCTCAGCCGCGCGAGCTGCCCCACCGACCGCCGCGGGACCTTCGCCGTCATTACCGAGGCTGGGCGCGCGAAGGTGCGCGAGGCGCGTCCGGTCTTCGCGCGCGCATCGCAGGACCTGTTCCTGCAGCACCTCTCTCCTCGTGAGCGCCACGCGCTGGAGTCCGCGATGCGCAAGATCATCGGCGCGAATCGTGGGCATCTGCCCAAGCCGGAGCGCGCCGACGATCGAGCGCAGGCGACGCCCAAGCGTTGACGGCGTAGCGGACCGAGGAGTGCGGTCCGCGCCCGGGGCCACGAATACAATCGAATCCCGTGAGCACCGCAGTAACGGTTCTTCAGGACCTCGTCCTGGCCGGCCTCGTCCTGGCGAGCGCGATCGCCGCATGGCAATTCGCGAGGAAACCCGGCTACCAGCGGGGTTATCTCGCAGCCGGTCTGGCGTTGATCGCGCTCCAGTCGGTCCTCGGCCTCATCGGCCAAGTCACCGACTACCGCTACCGCGCCCTGCAGATCCTCGGCACGGCGACGTTCCTCGGATCCGCCTACCTGCTCCTGATGTTCCGCCACAGCTTCGTCCCGGTCGCCCGGTGGTGGAGGGCGTGCGCAGCAGCGGCGCTCATCGGGGTCGGTATCGCCGCGATCGTGATCGCGTTGCCGTACACGCGCCATCCGACGTACACGACCGCGCAATCGTTCGTGCTGCGCGCGCTCGTGATCGTCTGGAGCGCCGTCTTGCTCGAGCCCACGGTCCTGCTCTGGGTCACGTCCCGAACGCGGCCAGGCGTCCAGCGGATCAGATTGAAGCTCCTCAGCGTGTCCTTCGCGTTGATCGTGCTGACGCGGATCGCGATCGTGCTGGCCCGCACCGGGCAGAACCAGACGAGCTCGATCGTCGAAAACTCGTTCGCGTTGTTCTTCCTGCCCTTGCTCTACGTCACGCTCATCCCGCCGGCGTGGTTACGCCGCGTCTGGCGTCGCGAGGAGGAGCAGGAGCGTCTCCTGACGAGACACCTCGTCGTGTTCGCCCCAGAGACAACGATCTTGGCGGAACAAGCATTGGTATGGGCGATGCGTCTTGTCGGGTCGTCGGGGGGCTTCATCCTCGACATCGAGGGACACGTCCTTGCGTGCAGCTCCGTGAGCGAACGAGAGGCGGAGGGGTATTTCGTCTACTCGGAGTCGGAGCGCGCAACCGTGTTCCAGTACGAGTCCGGCGGCCGGCTCGCGATCGCCGTGCCGATCGTGCAGGAGCGAGGGCGAGGGCTGCTCGTCGTGATCGCCGGTCCGTTCACGTTGCTGTTCGGCTCGGACGAGATGCAAACACTCGAAGAGCACGCTGAGGTGATCGGCTTCGCACTCGACCGCGTCACGTTGACGGAAACGCGCCGGATGCTCGAGCAGTCGAAGACACAATTCCTCGCCAACGCCGCGCACGAGCTGCGCACGCCGCTCGCGAGCATCGTTGGCTTCGCGGAGCTGTTCGCCGGCGGGCTCGACAAGATGCCGGAAGATGCGGTCAAAGAGGGCCTCGCGGCGATCGTGCGACAGGGCCGGCGGATGTCGACGCTCGTGAGCGATCTCCTCGACCTCAGCCAGCTCGAGCTGGGGAAAGCCAGGATGCGGATCCAGCCGATCTCACTGGCGCCGACCGTCGAGCAGTCGGTCGCGAACGCTCTGCCGCCCGGCGGGCGACCGGTGCAGGTGTCGATCGGCGACGATCTCATCGTCCTCGCGGATTCGAACCGGCTCGACCAAGTGTTGACGAACCTGCTCACGAACGCGTTCCGTCACGGCGGGCCGAACGTCGCCGTCGAAGCGAACCAGGTGAACGGCGTCGTTCGCCTCGTCGTCGCCGACGACGGACCCGGCGTCCCGCCGGATCTTCGGCCTCATCTCTTCGAGCCGTTCTCGCGGGCGCTGAACGCGCAGGCCAAAGAAGGGTCGGGCCTCGGTCTCGCGATCGCGCGATCGCTCGTCGAAGCGTTCGGCGGCACGCTGTCCTACGAGCCGGCGGACGGCGGCGGCGCGCTGTTCGTCGTGCAGCTTCAGTCTGCGGGCTAACCTTCGAGGAATGCTAAGTTCGCTGGTCGGCGCATCATCCTGCGCGCGCCGGGGCAGGAAACCGTCTAGAGGTCGGCGAAAGACCTCCAGGACGCCATCCCTGGAGGGGACCATGCGATCCAAGCTCCGTTCCGCAGTCGTGACAACGGCATTGCTCACGTTCGTAACCGCGACCGGGCTCGCCTCGTCGACGCATGCGCCGGCCGTTCTGCGGGTCGGCAGCTACAAGGGCATCGCCGGCCAGTACTCCACCGTGCAGGCCGCGGTCCTCGCTGCGGCGCCGGGCGACTGGGTGCTCGTCGGGCCCGGCGACTACAAGGAAGAGGGCTTCAAGGGCATGGACGAAGCGTCGGGCGTCCTCATCGAGAAGCCGTACCTCCACCTCCGAGGGATGAACCGGAACACCGTCATCATCGACGGCACGAAAGCCG
>VAYV01000171.1 GCA_005883175.1 Actinomycetota bacterium | reverse complement strand
CCGAGAACTGAGGATACCGACCCCGGCCAAGGACACAAGGAGCAGAGGAAACTCGAACGAGATCCCGAATGCAAGGATCAAAAGGAACACGAAGGACATGTACTCGGTCAGCTGGATGAGCGGCTGCGCGGGAGCGACGAAACCCAGCAACCAGTGGATCCCCAGCGGGAGGATCAAGAACGCGATATACCCGCCGAGGACGAACAGGCCGACGGCCGAAACCACGAACGGGATCGCGAACTTCCGCTCCCTCGGCTCCAGACCGGGAGTGACGAAGCGCCACAGCTGATACAGGATGATCGGGAGGGCGAAGATGAGCCCGGCGAACGCCGACGTCTTCATGCGCAAGATGAAGCCGGTCGCGATCCCCCCGACGTACACCTGGATCTTCGAGCCGTTGATCCTTCCGATCGTGCCGGAGTGGTGCAACGGGTGAAGCATGAAGTTCAGGATCGGCCTGTAGAGGAAGTACGCGACGACCGCGAGAACGACGTACGCGCCGAGGCAGACGAAGATCCGGTAGCGGAGCTCCTCGAGGTGCTCGATGACCGACATGCGGCCGTCCGGAGCGCTGCGTCGGCGTCGCAGGCGTGCTCGAACGCGTGAGAACAAATCCGGAGCTAGGCCCCGGCGGCCGGTCCTGCCCCGCGGTCATCTTTCGCGGGCGGGACGGCGGGCTTGTCCTCCGGCTGCGACTTCTCGTCGTCGGTCAAGCCTTTTGTTGCGTCTCGGAACTCGCGGAGCCCTTTGCCGAGGCCCTTCCCGATCTCGGGCAGCTTCTTCGCCCCGAACAGGATGATCACGAGCAGGACGATCCCGCCGATCTCCAGCGGGCCGATCTCAGCAAGCATAGGGAAATCCTACACCCGGCCCCGGCGACCCGACGGCGGGCGGCGTCCGCCCAAAGCGTCGGTCCGCTTGGACATCGCGTGCACCTGCGATTCCACGTCGCGCGCGGCATCGTTCAGCCGCTCGGCCGCCTTCTTCGCGTCCGCAGCGAGCGTCTTCGCGTGGCGAACCAGGGAGAACGTATACGTCACCACGACGGCCATCGCGAAGAGCAGGAAGAACGTCAGGATGAGATACGCGGGAACGCCGAGCGCCAGCATGACACGGGCATCCTACCGAGCGAGGTGACGGGGCCCGAAACGGGCTCAGGAGCGGGTCGAAACCCGGAGGAGGTTCTCGAACCAGTCGGGCTGCTCGAGCAAGAGGTGGAAGTCGAGGAGGTCGTCCGTCGTCAACGCGGGGCCCTCGTGGGCTTCACGGACCTCTTGGGGGAGCTCCCAGACCGTGGCCGGAACGCCGCCGGAGATGAGCAGCTGGACGACCCGATCGTCGGCCGGCTTCTGGATCTCTTCCGAGCACAGCGGGCAGACGAACTGGTAATAGGAGGCCGGCGCGTGCGTGCAGACGCGGAGCTCGATGTCGTCCGGCGTGAGCTCAACCTCACCGCACGTTGGGCACGTTGCCCGTATCGTCGTCACCTTTGCCTCCGGCTTCTCCTTGCGTGTCATCTGACCCGAGTATCGGCACGGCTACCGGCCGCTTTAGCCCCGAGCGAGCCCTCGCGCGAAAGCCGCCCGTTCGGGGCTCGTCGGGTATGGACGTTTGGGACTAGGTGCCCGCCCGCGGCACCTCCGGCCGACCGCTCACGGCGGCCCCGTTCTCCCTTCAACCAGCACCTTTTCCCGGCCGATACATCACCTGGGACGAGGAGGCATCCGGGTGCGGGATCGGAACGACGTCGAACGGGCGCAATGGCAGCTGTGGGCGGTTGCGTTCGTCATGATCTGTGGGCTCGCGGGGGCCCTGATCTTCGTCGCCACCGGCACGGCGCCGACGTCGCGGGTCACGTTCCTGCCCTCGAGCGCGCTCTTGGCGATCGCGCTCGGCGGGCTCGTCACCGCCTTCACGATGTACGCGATCGACCGTGAACGCCACCTCCACCGCCTCGCGGAGCGTCTGCTGCGCGAACAGGTCGACGCCGAGCAGATGGGAACGCGCCTCAAGTACCTGCACGAGCTGACGCGCGAGCGCGACACGAACGCGGCGCTGCTGGACGGCTCGGCCGACGGCATCGCCGTGATCGACAAAGACTTCGAGATCATCCGCTTCAACCGCTCCATGCAGAAGCTGTGCGCGCTCGCCGGGACCGACGCCCTCGGCAAGCGCGCCGAAGAGGTGTTCCGCTTCGCGACGGCCGACGGTTCGCCGCTCGAGGGGGCAATGCACCCAATCCGCGTCGCGGCGACGGACGGGATCGCGCGCGCAGGCGTCGAGCTCCGGCTGCTCGTCGGCGAAGACAAGGAGCGCTGGGTCAGCGGAACCTTCAGTCCCATCCACGATGCGGAGGGCACGAGTGCGATCCTCATCAGCCTCCGCGACATCGCCGAGCAGAAGGAGCAAGAGCGGATGCATCGAGACTTCGTCTCGATGGCCGCGCACGAGCTGCGCAATCCGCTGACGGCGATCAAGGGGTTCACCCGGACGCTGATGCTCAAAGCCGACATGCTGAGCGACGAGCGGCGGTACGAGTACCTCTCGATGGTGAACGAGCAGTCGAACCGGCTCGCGCACCTCGTCGAAGACCTGATGCGTGTTTCGCGCATCGACGCCGGACGCGTCACGATCGAGCCGCGCGCGCTGGACGTCGCCGAGACGCTCGCGGGGCTGCTCGAACAGTTCCGGACCAAGTGGAGCGCGCGGGAGATCGTCGTGACGCGCCCGGAGAGCCTCTCCCCCGCTTTCGCGGACCCCCACAAGCTCGAGGAGATCCTCATCAACCTCATCGACAACGCAGTGAAGTACTCGGAGGCCGGCTCGCGGGTCGAGGTGTCGATCGCAGCCGACGGCGCAGAGGTGAAGGTGTCGGTGCGCGACCACGGCGAAGGCATCCCGGCCGAGGAGATCCCGAACCTGTTCCAGAAGTTCGCCCGGATCGCGTCCCCGTCGACGTCGGAGATCCCCGGTACCGGCCTCGGCCTCTACATCGTGAAAGGTTTCGTCCTCGCGCACGGGGGGCGCGTGTGGGTGGACAGCTCGCCCGGAGACGGCTCCACGTTCAGCTTCACGTTGCCGGTCGCGTCGGCCCGCGAGACGGCCCACGCGGTATGAGACTCGCGCGGCGTCAGGCCGACCCGCTGCCGCGTCACGACGAGATCGACGCACTCCTGATCGCCACGCGCGCGGCGGCGTCGCAGACCGAGCTCGACTCGTCGCTCGAAGCGATACTCGACGCCGCGCTCGGGCTGCTCGGCGGCGATGAAGGCTCCATCCAGCTGATCGATCCTGCGACGTTGACGCTCGTGATCGTCGCGTCGCGCGGGCTCGAGCCCGAACAGAAGCGCGAGGTCCTCTCGCTCGGCCACGGGATCGCCGGAACCGTCGCCGTCACGGGGCAGAGCTTGCTGCTGCCCGGCGCCGTGGACATCGGCCGCTTCTCAGGCCACGTCGCCAAGTCGCGCAAGATCTACAGCGCGATCTGCGTCCCGTTGCGCACCGGCTCCGAGACGATCGGCGTGCTCAGCGCAAACAAGATGAGGCCGGGAACCGCCTTCGACGAAGAGAACCTGCGCGTTGCCACGCTGTTTGCCGAGACGGCGACGCTCGCGATCACGAATGCGCGACTCATCGCCGAATCGGCGCGGCGCGCGGTGGAAGTGGAGCTCCTGCGAGGCGCGACCGTTCGGCTCGCCGGATCGCTCGACATCGAAGAAGTTGCTGCGACCATCCTCAAGGAGACGATGACGATCGCCGGCACGGACACGGCGTTCATCTGCGTGACGGCCGGCGACGGAGGGCCGCTCGAGCTGGCCCGCTACTCGGGCGTGTCTCGCGACGCCTTGCGCGCGGTGCTGTCTGCGCCCGGGTTTCGCCGCTTTACGCCGCCGCAGGGGATCAAGGTGGTGGCCGACGTCTCGGCGGATCCGGCGCTGTCCCCGCTGGCCCACAACCTTCACGGGCGCGCGCTGGCCCTGCTCCCGCTGCGAACCGCGGACGGCCGCTCGGACGGCATGCTTGGCGTCGCGCTAGAGGAAGACCTCGACCCGGAGATCCGCGAGCTCTTGTCCGCGTTCGGCATCCAAGCCGGCCTGGCCCTCTCCAACGCCGTGCTGCACCGCGAGGTGTCCGGCCGCGAGGAAGAGCTGACGACGATCATCACCAGCCTCGACCTGCCGATCATCATGATCGACGAGGAGGATCGCTTCCGGTCGATCAATCCGTCCGCCGCGCTGATGTTCCGGCTCTCTCCGGAGTTTGAGCTCGGGCAACCGGCCGCCGGGAAGCTCCCCGAAGAGATCGAGGAGCTGCTCCTCGGAACCGGGGAGGGCGTCGACGCCGAGCTGGCCGTCGTCGTGGGGTCGGAGGAGCGGATCCTGCACGTCACCGCAGCGACTGCGGCGACCGGGCGCGGTCCCGGCGGCCGTGTGCTCGTGTGCACCGACGTCTCGGCCCGGCGAGAGCTGGAACGGCGGAAGTCGGATTTCCTCGCCGTCATCGGCCACGAGCTCCGGACGCCGCTGACGAACATCAAAGGCTTCGCCTCAACGCTCGCGAATCACGGCGCGCGCTTGCGCCCGGAGATGCGCGACGACGCAGCACAGTCGATCCTCCAGAACGGCGAGCGCCTCGAGCGGCTCATCGAGGACTTGCTCTATGTATCGCGCGTCGAGAACCACCGCCCGCCGCTGCACCTCGCGTGGGACGACGTCGTCGCGATCGCCGCGGACGTCGTCGCGAGCTGCGCGCGCCGCCACGAGGGCCGTTCGATCGTCATCGAGGGCCCGGGCAACGACCTGCCGATCTACACCGACCGCGTGAAGGTCGAGCAGATCCTCACCCACCTCATCGAGAACGCGGTCAAGTACTCGGCGGACGGCACCGACGTGCGCGTGCGGATCCTCCCCGGCGAGTACACCGTTCAGATCGACGTGATCGACGCGGGTGTCGGCATCTACTCGGGCGATCTCGAGCGGATCTTCGACCCCTTCACGCAGCTGGACTCGACCAGCACGCGCGAGGCCGGCGGGACGGGGATCGGCCTGTACGTGTGTCGGACGCTCGCCCAAGCGCTCGGCGGCCGCATCAGTGCCGAGAGCGTGCTCGCGAAGGGCTCGACGTTCTCGTTGGTCCTGCCGCGTAAGTCGCTGGACGATCAGCGCTCGTAGCGCGCGAGCGCGCGCGCCGCGGCTTCGCGCACGGCTTCTTGAAGCTCCGGCGGCTCCACGACCGACGCCGCCTCCCCGGCCGACAGCAGCAACCTCACCAACCACGCGAAGTGCGGCGTCCGGAGCTCGATCCGGTACCGGCCCCCCGGAAGCTCCTTCTCGTTCTCGAACGGGACCACCTCGCGGATCCAAGCGGCCGCCGGGTCCAGCTCGAGCGTGACCGTAAGGTCGCGCGGTGACGGGGTGAAGAACGGGCCCTCGAGGTAACGCGAAGGGTCGAACCCCGCGGGCGGGTCGAACGAGGCGCCGGTCGGCGATGCGCCGCGGATCCGATCGACGCGGAACGTTCGCTCTT
>VAYV01000170.1 GCA_005883175.1 Actinomycetota bacterium | reverse complement strand
CCGCAGCCGGTCGGCGCTCGACGACTCGGCGTCTCTGATCGTCCGGCCCGTGAACGCCATGAACACGTCGTCGAGCGATGGACGCGCGACGCTGACCGAGCGGATGCCGATCTCAAGGACCTTGAACAGACGCGGCACGAAAGTCTCACCGTTCGGTACGTGCGCGGTCACCGCTCCCTCGCTGATCGTGGCTTCCACACTGAACTTCTCTCGTAAGGCTTTGATGGCGGCGTCGTTGTCGTCGGTCGTTATCGATACGCGGTCTTTACCGACGAGCGCCTTCAGCTCGTCGGGCGTTCCCGAGACGACGATCTCGCCGTTGTCGATGATCGCGATCCGGTCGCAGTACTCCGCCTCGTCCATGTAGTGCGTCGTCATGAAGATCGTGATGTCTTCCTTGCGACGAAGCTCGCCGATGTAGCTCCAGATGTGCTCGCGCGTCTGCGGGTCGAGGCCGACCGTCGGTTCGTCCAGGAACAGAACCCGGGGCGAATGGAGCAGGCCGCGCGCGATCTCGAGCCGTCGCTTCATCCCGCCGGAGAACGTGCGCACCAAGCTGTCACGCCGTTCCCACAGTCCGACCATCCCCATGATCTGCTCGACACGGCCGGCGATCGTTGCGCGCGGAACGCCGTACAGCTCGGCGTGGAAGCGGAGGTTCTCCTCTGCCGTTAAGTACTCGTCGAGCGTCGTGTCTTGGAATACCAAGCCGATACGCCGGCGCACCTCGAGTGGTTCCGCCGCCACGTCATAGCCCGCGACGAGCGCGCTCCCGGCGGTGGGACGCAACAGGGTGCACAGGATGTTGATGGTGGTCGACTTGCCGGCGCCGTTCGGGCCGAGGAATCCGAAGATCTCCCCGGGTGCCACTTCGAACGTCACCCTGCGAACCGCCTCGAGATCCTCGTATCTCTTCGAAAGATCGTTGACCGAGATGACCGGTCCCGAGCCGTTGCCGTGCTGCCGCTCGAGCGGAGGCGTCGTCGAACGCGATGCTTTCTCTGTCCTCATGCAGTTTTCCCTCGATGCGACGAACTATCTGCCCGTCGAAACCTTCTCTACTGAGTCATGTGCATCGGCCGCGAAGGCGTCCCGGAGAACCTCGAGGGTCTCCTCATCAAGGTCGAGCAGCTCTGCCGGTGGCTTGTACAAGCGCTTCTTCACTTCTGCCGTCTTCTTCAGACCACGCGACGTCAGCACGACGGTCTTCACTCGTCGGTCCGACGCGAGCATCTTGCGCTCGACGAGGCCGCGTTCCTCGAGCCGGTCGACGAGCCACGTCATCGTCGACGCGTCGCACGCAAGGCCTTGCGCGAGCGAGCCCATCGGCATCGCTTCGCCGGAGGAAAGGATCATGAGCACCTTGAGGTGCCCGGGGGTGAGTCCGATTTCCGAGAGTTTGGACGCAGCCCCGCGGAACTGTTTCTGGAACATCTCACCGAGGAGGTGCCATACCTCCGCCGCGAGGGCATCTTTGGGTGTGGGTACTCGGCTCACGCAACCATCATAACCCGATATCCTTGTGATAGTCCAATAGTTGAGTTCTTCAGAAACTTGACAAACTCAAAATACATCTGCAAGGATACTCGCCATGAGCGAACCAGCGATCATCGTTGAAGGTTTGAAGAAAAGTTTCGGCGACGTCGAAGCGCTGAAGGGCATCGATTTCCAGGTCGAACGCGGCGAGATCTTCGGGCTGCTCGGCCCGAACGGCGCAGGCAAGACCACGGCGATCCGGATCCTCTCCACGATCTTGAGTCCCGATGAGGGGCGAGCGGTCATCCTCGGCAAAGACGTCGTCAAAGAGCCGGCCGCCGTGCGGTATCGCATCGGCTTGGCAGGGCAGTTCGCGGCGGTCGACCCGAATCTCACCGGGCGGGAAAACCTGCGCTTGATGGGCAAGCTCACACACATGACGAAAGAGCGGTATCGCCCGCGCGCGGACGAGCTGCTCGAACGGTTCGACCTTTCTGATGCCGCAGATCGTCCCGTGAAGACCTACTCGGGTGGGATGCGCCGTCGCCTCGACGTTGCCGCGGCGTTGATGCACAGCCCGCCCGTTCTTTTCCTGGACGAGCCGACGACGGGCCTCGACCCGCAGAGCCGGCGCGCGCTGTGGGACACGATCCGCGAGCTGACCAACGAAGGCGCGACCGTTCTTCTCACGACGCAGTACCTCGAAGAAGCGGATTTGCTCGCCAAAGAAGTCGCCGTCATCGACGGTGGAGAAGTGATCGCGAAGGACACGCCGGCGAAGTTGAAGGCGCGTCTCGGCAGCACAGTGATCGAGATGGGCTGGCCGGAGGGGAAGAGCGCGATCGCGGCGCAAGACGTTCTCGCGCGCATCCTCAAGACCACGCCGGATCGCGAGGACAACCTCGTTCGCTTCGCCGCTGATGGGCCAACCGTCCTCATCGAAGCTTTGCGTAAGCTCGACACCGAGAACCTGCCACCGGCGTCATTGGGCGTCCGCGAGCCGAGCCTCGACGACGTGTTCCTGCTTCTCACCGGTCACCACGCAGAAGATAAGACCGAAGAGGCGCCGCCCGAGCCAGTCAAAGCGAGAGGTGCACGATGACCGTTCTATCGACGGCCGACCAGATCGAAGTCGATGAGCCACGCCATTTCATAACGGGTCCGATCCGGGATGCGATGGCGGTCGCTTGGCGCAACCTGCGCGCGCTCCCGCGGATCCCGCAGTACCTCGTGTTCTCGACTATCCAGCCGGTGATCTTCGTGCTGATGTTCCGTTACGTGTTCGGCGGCGCGATCAAAGTGCCGGGCCCGATCCCGTACGTCGATTACCTCATCCCGGGCGTTTTCGCGCAGGTCGTCGTGTTCGGTTCGATGGGTACGGCGATCGGCCTCGCGACCGATATGCAGAGCGGCCTGCTCGAACGGTTCCGTTCGTTGCCGATGGCTCGGTCGGCATTGCTTGCCGGCCGGACGATCGCCGACACCGTCCGAAACGTGTTCGTCGTGATCTTGATGTCTCTGGTTGGGTTCGGCGTGGGTTTCCGGTTCCACGGTGGGTGGCTGCGATTCCTCGCCGGATGCTTGCTCGTGCTCGTCTTCGGATATGCGCTCTCGTGGGTGTTCGCGTCGGTCGGTTTGCTCGTAGGCGATCCGGAAACCGCGCAAGCGGCGGGGTTCCCGATTCTCGCACCGCTGGTTTTCGCGTCGTCCGCGTTCGTGCCGGTGAGCACGATGCCTGGGTGGCTGCGAGCCTTTGCGAACCATCAACCGGTGTCCATTACGGCTTCGGCGGTGCGGGCCTTGTTCCTCGGCAACAACGCCAAGTTCCTCCCGAACACGGCGTCGACCACGTCGCTCGTGCTCCAGACGATCGCGTGGGCCGCCGGGATCGTGCTCGTCTTCGGGCCGCTCGCCGTCCGCCGTTATCGCAAAGCCATCTAACAAAAGAAGGCACCCGGCCGGGTCTCGGCGGCGACGGACGCGGGCTGGGGGAAAAGTAGCCACACTCTTTCGCCGAGACCCATTGGCTGGCCGGGCGGACACCGTCACTCAACCATCCACGCCTGGGAGCACCATGAACTGATGCTTGGTGTTCGCTGAGAATCCGGCGAAGCTCGATTCACAGCAAGATCCAAGGCACCCCACAGTGCCGCCCCATGCCCGTGTGATTCTCTCTTTGCATACGTTCGGCGAAAGCCGTGGGCATGGAGGGAACACCCCGATGAGCGACAACATCGACGAAACGAACACCGGTGACACGGCGGAGCCAGGTCTGCCATCGTCCGAGCAGCCGCTCGAGCACGCCTCGGAGCCCAGCTTCACTACATCCGAGCAGCCGGTGGAGCACGTCTGGGAGGATCCGCCCGGCGCCGCATCGGAACCGGCCACGGAGCCGGCGCAGCGCGCATACCCACCCGAGACCGTTCCGATCCCAGCGTGGAGCCCCGCACCGGCTGCGTACGAGCCGCCTCGCGCGCGCACACCGTGGCGCGCGATCCTGATCTCGGCGTTGATCGCAGGGCTGCTCGGCGGAGCGATCGGCGCGTTCGCCGTTCCGCGGAAGAGCGGGGTGACGATCGAGCGCGTGTCCGCGACGGGCTCGGCCGTGAAACAGGATCTGCTGACCGGCGTCGCGTCCGTCGCGCAAAGCGTCATGCCGAGCATCGTTCGCGTCGACGTCACCGGAGCAACCGGACCGTTCGGCCAGAGTGCGTCCGGAACAGGGTCCGGCGTCATCTACTCGAGCGACGGCTACATCATTACCAACAACCACGTGATCGACGGCGCGAGCTCGATCCGGGTGACGCTCAGCACCGGCCAACAGCTTCCGGCGAAGTTGATCGGGACCGCATCTCCCGGCGACGACATCGCCGTAATCAAGGTCGACAAGACCGGTCTGACGCCGGCCACGTTCGGATCGACGAGCGACCTGAGCGTCGGCGACCTGGCGGTAGCGATCGGGAGCCCGTTCGGCCTGCAGGGCACGGTGACGGCGGGCGTGATCAGCGCGCTGCACCGCAACATCAACCTCGGACAAGGCGAGAACCTAACCGACGCGATCCAGACCGACGCGCCGATCAACCCGGGGAACTCCGGCGGCGCGCTGGCCGACGGAAAGGGCGATGTGATCGGCATCAACACCGCGATCCTCGGTGGGAGCGGCGGCAACGTCGGGGTGGGCTTCGCGATCCCCATCAGCATCGCGAAGCGTGACGCCGACCAGATCATCCAGACGGGTCACGCACAGCGGCCGTTCCTCGGGATCTCGGGCGACAACGCGCCGAACTCAGGCGGCGCGCTCGTGCAGTCCGTCGTGAGCGGCGGCCCGGCCGCCAAGGCTGGGCTGCGCGCGGGCGACGCCATCGTTGCGCTCGACGGCAAAGCGCTCATGTCGTTCGACGACCTGATCGCCGCACTCAGCACGCACCAGCCGGGACAGAAAGTGCAGGTCACCTACGTCCGCTCGGGCGCGCGCCACACGGTGACGGTGACGCTCAGCGCCGTTTCGAGCGGCTGATCGTGGCCCCAACTGGGAACAGCCTGAGGCTCAGAGGAGCCCCAGGCCGTTCTCAGGTAGCCCTCAGGTCCGCGACGGATAATGGGTTCACTCGCAAGGAGGAAGAGATGACCCCCGGGAGCCAGCAAGCCAGTGCCGACGTCGCCGAGCGCACCCGCGTTCTCGTGGTCGACGACGAAAGCAACATCACCGACTTGGTCGCCACCGTTCTTCGATACGAAGGGTTCGAGGTTCAGACGGCGGCAACCGGCCGCGACGCCCTCAAAGCCGTCACCGCATTCCGCCCTGCGCTGGTGGTGCTCGACATCATGCTGCCCGATCTCGACGGCTTCGAGGTCCAGCGCCAGCTCGCCGACAACGGCGGGAAGATCCCCGTCGTGTTCCTGACCGCGAAAGACGGGACAGAGGACAAGATTCGC
>VAYV01000169.1 GCA_005883175.1 Actinomycetota bacterium | reverse complement strand
ATGATCCGTGCCATCGCGCCGACGGCCGCATCATCCTCGTACTGGCTCGACGGTGGGAGGATGCCGCCCGATGACGTCGTAACGCTCGGTTGCCCATGTGTCGGAGAGGGTGTTCCGCGGGCAGTGGATCTCGGCGACGAGGTGGCCGTGCGAGACCGCGACGCCGCAACGTTGGGCTTCGCAGGCTGCGACGTGCAGGCGACGAACGCAACAAGGAACGCCGCTGCGATCAGACGCCGGTGCGTCTGCGTGTTATCCCATCCCAACGCCTTGCGCGCGCTGGTAGGTCTTACCCTCCGACAAGAATGAGGGCGAGTAGGCGACCTCGACGCGCTGGAAGTCGCGCACGCTCTGGAACCCGGTGTCGGCGATCGACGTCTTCAGCGCGCCGAACAGGTTCATCGTTCCGTCGTTGACCGGCGCGGGCCCGACGAGGATGTCGCGAAGCGTTCCGACCGTCTTCGTCTTCACGCGCGCGCCACGGGGCAGCTCGGGATGGAACGTCGCCATCCCCCAGTGGTACCCGCGCCCGGGGGATTCCGATGCGCGCGTCAACGGCGAGCCGATCATGACCGCGTCTGCGCCGCATGCGATCGCCTTCGCGATGTCGCCGCCGGTACGCATTCCGCCGTCCGCGATGACGTGCACGTAGCGGCCGGTCTCCTGCAGATGGCGGGTGCGAGCGCCGGCCGCATCAGCGATCGCGGTTGCCTGCGGCACACCGATGCCGAGGACGCCGCGCGTCGTGCACGCGGCGCCGGGGCCCACCCCGACGAGCACGCCGCACGCGCCCGTGCGCATCAAGTGCAGCGCGGTCTCGTAGGACGCGCAGCCCCCGACGATGACGGGCAGCTCGTAGTGCGCGATGAACTCCTTGAGGTTGAGCGGCTCGGTCCGCGTGGAGACGTGCTCCGCGGAAACGACGGTGCCTTGGATGACGAGGATGTCGAGCTCCGCGTCCAGCGCGATCTTGTGGTATCGCTCCACGCGCTGCGGCGTCAGCGAGGCGGCCGCGACGACGCCGCCATCTTTGACCTCGCGGATGCGCTTGTAGATCAAGTCTTCTTTGATCGGCTCGAGGTAGATCTCTTGCATCCGGTGCGTCGCCTCGCCGTCGGGGAGCGAGGCGATCTCTTCATAGATCGGGTCGGGATCCTCGTAACGGGTCCAGAGGCCTTCGAGGTTGAGCACGGCCAGCCCGCCGAGCTGCCCGATCTCGACCGCCGTCTTCGGGGAGACGGCAGCGTCCATCGCGGAGGCGAGCAGGGGCAGCTGGAACGTGAACGCGTCGATCTGCCAGGAGATGTCGACGTCGTCGCGGTCGCGCGTCCGCCGAGACGGGACGATCGAGATCTCGTCGAACCCGTAGGCCCGGCGCGCGGTCTTTCCGATCCCCAGCTCTATCTCTGCCATGCGGGTTCCCTCCACCGATTCCACTGGCGGAGCGCCACGGCGCCCCCCGATGCTTCGAACAAGACTAACGGACGCGATGGCCCCTCGCAGGGCTCTTCCTGAAACAAAAGCGCGACGGCGGCCTCGCGGCCGCCGTCGGAAACTGACCTCACGCTCTTACTTCTTCACCTTCGCGAGCACGTCGCGCGCGGTGAGAACGAGGTACTCGTCGCCTTCGACCTTGACCTCGGTGCCGCCGTACTTGGAGTAGATGACGCGGTCGCCGACCTTCAGAGTCATCGGGACAAGCTTGCCGTCCTCGAAGCGGCCGGGGCCGACGGCCACGACCTCACCCTCCTGCGGCTTCTCCTTGGCGGTGTCCGGGATGATGATCCCGCTGGGCGTCTTCTGCGTCTCTTCCTCGAGCGGCCGGACGACGATCCGGTCCTCGAGCGGCTCAAGGCTGAACGCCTTCGCCATCGATGCACCCCTCCTCGAAATCGATACCCTGCGCTTTTGGCTTAGCACTCGCCTAGGCAGAGTGCTAAGGGGATATTAGAGGGCGGAATGAGAGAGCGTCAACCCGGCCTAGGCCAGCGAGAGGCTGGGGTCGGCGCCGACGTCGAGAGCGGTGGTGTCCCCGCGCGCGAGGCGCCGCGCGCCGGCCGCGGCGATCATCGCCCCGTTGTCCGTGCACAGTGCCGGCGCCGGCGTGACCACGCGGAGGCCGGCCTGCTCGCCCGCCGCGCGCATCTTGTCCCGAAGCCTGCTGTTGGCTGCGACGCCGCCTCCGATCACAACGGTGCCTATCCCCTCGTCGGTCGCCGCGCGCACCGTCTTCGCGACCTGGACGTCGACGATGGCCTCCTGGAACGAGGCGGCCACGTCGGCCAGCTCGAACTCTTCGCCGGTCGCTTCGCGCTCGCGCGCCCAGCGGATCACTGCGGTCTTCAGCCCGGACAACGAGAAGTCGTAGTTGCGCTCGTGTCGAACGCCTCTCCCGCCGCGTCGTCGATCGTCTGCCCGAGGATCTCGAACCGCCCGTGCTCCGGCATGCGCGCGATCATCGTGTGCCCGCCCGAGACGATCAGCGCGATAACCGGCGGCTCGAGATCCGGCTCCTCCAGGAACGCGGACTCGATATGGCCTTCGAGATGATTGACGCCGATCAGCGGCACGCTCAGCGCCCCAGCGACCGCTTTCGCCGCTGCGACGCCGACCATCAGCGCGCCGACGAGACCGGGCCCGATGGTCACGGCAACGGCATCGATAGCGCGCATGCCGATGCGCGCGTCGGCGAGGGCCTGCTCGATCGCAGGGTTGATCGTCGTCACATGCGCACGGCTGGCAAGCTCGGGAACCACTCCCCCGAAGCGCGCGTGCAGGTCGATCTGTGACGTGATGACGTTGGATCGGATGCGCTGTTCTTCGACGACGGCGACGCCGGTCTCGTCACAGGACGTTTCGATGCCGAGGACGATCACGCGTCGATCGAATCCTTGATGCGCGCGAGGCGCGCAGTGATCTCCTCGCCGGCGATGTCGTCGACCCACATCACGAGGGCGTCTTCGCCGGTCTCGGCATAGTAGTTCTTGCGCACACCGACCGGCCGGAACCCGAACCAAGAGTAGAGGCGTTGCGCCGGCCAGTTCGCAACACGCACCTCGAGCGCCACGGTGCGCGCGGCTCGCTCGCGAGCGGCCTCCATCAGGTCGAGCATGAGCCGCGTCCCGATGCCCACATGTTGTAGCTCCGGGGCGACGGCGATCGTCGTGATGTGGCCTTCGTCTTCGTGCACCATGAGCCCGCCGTACCCGGCGACGTCCTTGTGCAGGACGGCCACGACGTAGTGACGGGTCTTGCGTTGGGAGATCTCGCTGAAGAACAGCGCCGCGCTCCACGGGCGCGGATAGACACGCCGCTCGATCGAAAGGACTTCGCGCACGTGCTTGCGCCGCATCGGCGTGATCGACACGTCGAGGACGGGACGCGGAGGATCGGCCTCGGCCCTCACGCTCTCCCCTCCATCGCCTTCTTGGAGATCCGGACTCGGTCGGGACGCTTGATAATGACCCCACGGCGTTCCCAGTTGATCTCCGCGTCCGACCGGCGCACGTACAACGGCTCGAGCAGCGCGAGCGGAGTCGTCTCCTCGCGCGCGAACAGCGGAGCGGCCAGCTCGCAGAGCGCTTCCGCGCGCGGGTATTGCGAGCTGCCCGTTGCAACCTCACCGATCTCACCCAGCTCATCGTGGTGTTCGACCACGCCGTTCCCGACGAGGAGCACGTCCTCATCGCGCGAGATCACTTCCGCCGCCAGCGCCTTCGGCTCCCAGGTGCTGTAGTCGTTCAGCCGGTGCACGCCACCCTGGGCTTGCCGGTAGAACGCGGCGAACACCTCACCGCGACGCGCGTCGACGCACGCGCAGATCAGCTTCGGCGTGAACCGCACGTTGAACGCGAGGAGGTCCAGGCTCGAGATCCCAACGATGGGCACCTGCAATACCTGCGCGAGCGTCTTGGCCGTCGCGACGCCGACGCGCAAGCTGGTGAACAGGCCGGGCCCGAGCCCGACGGCGACGCCGGTGAGCCGATCGATGGACAGCCCGGCGAGTTCCAGCGTTCGCAGCACCGCCGGCATAAGGATCTCCACGTGGCCGCGCTCGCGCGCGACCGTCATCCCTCCGACACGTCCGTGGTCCGACCAGAATGAGACCGACGACGCGCCGGTCGACGTTTCGATCCCGAGGATCAGCATCAGACCGGCACCGCCCAGCGCTCGAACAGCATCCCCGCGAGGCGCGCACGTAGCGCTTCGTCGCGCGCGCGGACGGTGATCCGGCGCTCGGCTTCGGACTCCGTCCGGAGGTCGACCTCGAAGCGCGCGTCGGGGAGAAGCTCGTCGACCGCGTCGCCCCACTCGATGAACGTGATCGCGTCGGGCGCGAACAGCTCTTCGTAGCCCAGGTCGATCAGCTCTTGTAGCGAGCTCAGCCGGTACACGTCGACGTGCACGATGCGGGCGCGACCCGCATACTCCCGGACGAGCACGAACGACGGGCTCGTCACGTTCGCGCGCACGCCGAGGGCATCTGCCGCGCCTTGCACGAACGTCGTCTTCCCAGCGCCGAGGTCGCCCGACAGCACCACGACGTCGCCGCCGCGCAGGGCCGCACCCAACGCGCCGGCGATCGCGCGTGTTTGCTCGGAGGAGGAAGAAACGCAGACTCAACCGGAAGTCGTCTTCCATCCGGCCCATCGCCGCCGACGCGCGGCCGCCGTGCAGGATCGCCGCCGGGTGGAACGTCGGGATGAGACATCGACCGCGGAACTTGAACCGCTGCCCGCGCACGCGCGAGATCCCGGCGGGCTTTCCCAACAGCAACCGCGTCGAGAAGTTCCCCAGCGAGCAGATCACCTTTGGGTTGATCAGATCGATCTGCTCCCAGAGCCACGGCTCGCACGCTTCGATCTCGTCGGGCTGTGGGTCGCGGTTCCCCGGCGGCCTGCACTTCAGCACGTTCGCGATGTAGACCTGATCGCGCGTGAGCCCGATCCCTTCGAGCAGCCCGGTCAGCAACCCACCCGCGGCGCCGACGAACGGCAGCCCTTGCCGGTCCTCGTGGAAACCGGGAGCCTCGCCGATGAACATCAAGTCGGCGTTCGCGTTCCCCGACCCATACACGACCTGCGTCCGGCCTTGGGCCAGCTTGCAGCGCGTGCAACCCGACGCTTCACGCCCGGCTTCATCGAGCGTTCTCATCCGCCCACCCCCTTTGAGTTGAGGGAAGGATTAGCGATATCCGCGCGCCGGGATCCCCGCGACGTCGGAGGCTGCTCGAACGCCGCGACGAACCGCGTCGGCAAGGACGTCGGCCGCAAGACGGCCGACGATCTCCACGAAGGAAGGAACCGCCCGGGTCGCGAGCAAGAAGATGACGTCACCGTCGAACATCGTATGCACAGGCCGGACGGCCCTCGCAAGGCCGGCGGTCGCCATCTCGGCCGCGCGGTGACATTCCTCTTTCGTCATGACGGCATTCGTCACGATGCACGCGATCGTGGTGTTCGTCCCGGGGATCGGCGGGAACGCCAGCGGCTCGGCGCGCGCGCCCGCGATCACGGTGCCGTCGTCGTCGACGACGTCACCCACCGCGTTCACCACTGCGAGGGCGCCGACGATGAGATCGCCGTCGCGTCGGGATGCGCTTCCCACGCCCCCTTTGCTTGCGTTCTCGAAGCCGGCGCCCTTGCCGACCGTCGCGCCCATGCCCGCGCCGATGTTCCCCTCGCGCGTCTCCGTCCCGGACGCGGCTTCGCACGCCGCATAGGCCTGGTCCGGGCCAGGCCGAGCGGCAGGGTTGCCGACGACCAGGTCGAAGATCGCGGCCGTCGGCACGATGGGAACGACCCCCGCGGGGGTCGGGTGCCCGACGCCGCGCTCCTCGAGGTAGCGCATCACGCCGTTCGCCGCACCGAGCCCGAACGCGGAGCCACCGGTCAGCAGTACGGCATTGACCTCGTCGACCCGGCGTCCCGGCGCGATCGCGTCGGTCTCGCGCGTCGCCGGCGCGCCGCCCGGAACGACGACCGAGCCGGTCGTGCCGTCGGGCGGCAGGATGACCGTGCACCCCGTGAGGTTCTTCTCGTCGGTCCAGTGCCCGACGCGAACGCCGGGAACGTCCGTGATCATCGCGACGCGTCGGCGATCGTCACGCGCGCCACGAACCGCCGCAGCAGCGCATTGAACTCGTCGGCACGCTCGAGCATCGGGATGTGGCCCGTGTCCGGCAGGACGACCAGATCGGCACCCGGGACGCCGTCGGCGATGCGCTGCGCAGCCGCGAGTGGCGTCAGCTTGTCCTTCTCGCCGGCGATGACGAGTGTCGGGACGTCGATCGCGTCGAGCGCGCGCGACACGTCCATCCCGAGCATCGTCGGGATGAGCTTGAACCAGACACTCGATGGGACGTCGGAGAGCAGCTTCTCGATGAACGCGACCTGGGTCGGCGACGGGTCGTGCCCGAAACCCATCAGGCGCGTGCCGAGGTAGACGAGGTTGTTCGCGCGCGCACGGAGGCGGTCGACGTTGTCCGTCCTTCCTTGCAGCGCGCGCATCGCGATCTCCTCGACGCCCTCCACCGCCGCTTGCACCCTGCGCGCGAGGGCGGGCAGCAGCCCACCCATCACGTCGGCCGACGTGGTGTCGACCATGACGAGACCGCGCACACGCGCGCCGATCGCGTCGGGATACATTTCGCAGTACCGGAGCAACGTCATCCCGCCCATCGAGTGGCCCACGACGATCACCGGCTCGCGGTTGGATGCGTCGCGGATGACGGCCTCGAGGTCCTGCGCGAGCGCATCGAGCGACCAATCGTCCGACGGCGGGAGTCCGCTGTACCCGTGGCCGCGGTGGTCGTACATCACCATGCGGATCTCGGACGAGAGCTCGCGCATCTGGTGATGCCAGATCGTGGAGTTGAGCGAGAAGCCGTGCGAAAGCACCACGGTCGGTCCCGTGCCGATCTCTTCGACGTTGAGCAGCGTGCCGTCGAACGACGCGACCGGTCCGATCGAGCGGCCCCGCCGCATCCCGTACTCCTCGTTCTTGTACGGGTCGGGCCGCCGTCGCTCGCGTCGCAAGAAGGCGCGCGTCCCGGCGGCTCCCGCCGCGGCCGCCGCGCCGACGCCGAGAGCGATCGCCCCCGTGATCAGCCCTGCGCGCCGCGCGCGCCCTTTCGGGTCAGCCACGGTAGACGCGCGGGATGCGCGACGAGATTCGGGTCACGACTTCGTAATTGATCGTCCCGAGCGCGCTCGCGAGATCATCGGCGCTTATCCGCTCCTTGCCCTGCGATCCGATGAGCACAACTTCGTCTCCCACGTCGCACGAGTCGTCGCCCATGTCCACCATGAACGCGTCCATGCACACCGTTCCAACCGCAGGGTAGCGTTTGCCGGCGATCAGGACGGCAGCCTTGGAAGCGCCCCTACCCGACCCGAGCGCGCGCGGCCACCCGTCGGCGTACCCGAGCGGGATCGAAACGATCGTGCCGGGCCGCCGGAGCTTGTACCGCAACCCGTACGAAACGGCCTCACCGGCCGGCACGCGCTTCACCATCGCCGCGCGCGCCTTCAGCGACATCACCGGCTCGAGCTCGAGGATGCCGTCGAGCTTCGGCCCCGGTGACAAGCCGTACATCGCGATCCCCACGCGCGCCATGTCGAAGTGCGCATCGGGTCGCGTCAGCGCAGCGGCGGAGTTGGCCATGTGCCGGAAGGCCGGCTCGATCCCGACCGCCTTGAGGCGGTCGCACGCGTCGGCGAATCGCGACAGCTGCTCGGAGATGAACGGGTTGTCGGGAGCGTCGGCGAACGCGAAGTGGCTGTAGATCGCTTCGATCTCGACGCGCGGCTCTTTCGCCAGCGCTCGGGCGAAGTCTTCGATGTGGTCGATCGGAACGCCCAGGCGGTTCATCCCGGTGTCGACTTTGAGGTGTGCCCCGACGGGCCGGTGCGCGCGGTCCGCCGCTTCGCCGATGAGCCACAGCCCCTTCTCGGTGAAGACGCACGGTGTGAGGTCGTTCGCGAGGGCCTCGTCGATGCGCTCGACGGGCGCCTCGTGGAGCAGGAGGATCGGCGCTTCGATCCCTGCCTCGCGCAACCGCACGCCTTCCTCCACGAGGATGACGCCGAGCCACGTCGCGCCGGCTTCCAGCGCCGCGCGCGCAACGCCGACGTCCCCGTGGCCGTACGCGTTCGCTTTCACGACCGCCATGAATTGCGTGTTCTCGTTCAGCTTCTCGCCGATGCGCGCGACGTTGCGGCGCACCGCGCCGAGGTCGATTTCCGCCCACGCGGGACGAGGGACCGGCTCGGTCATCCGGCGACCTCGTGGATCGTCGGCGCGAGGGCGGCGATCAACGCCGTCGCGTTCGCGGGGTGCGGCCCGACACGCGCGGAAACGCGGTCGGCAGCCGCGCCGTGCAGCCATACCGCGGCTGCGACGTCGCGCGCGCGCACGTCGGAACCTTTCTGGGCGAGCAGCCCTCCCACCATGCCTGCGAGCACGTCCCCCGTACCGCCTTGAGCAAGCGCAGGCCCGCCGGTGGGACTGATCCACGTCTCGTCGCCGGCGATCACCGTTCCGGGGCCTTTGAAGACGACGACGGCACCGAGATCGCGGGCCGCCGCGCGCGCGGCCGACAGGCGGTCCGCGTCGAGATCGGCCGCGGGCTTCTCGACGAGTCGCGACAGCTCGCCGGCGTGCGGCGTGAGGACCGTGAAGCGGCTCTGCGCTCGCAGAACCTCCGTCGCACCGGCGAACGCGTTCAGTCCGTCGGCGTCGATCACGACCGGCCCGTTCCTCATCTCGACGAGCGCGCGCACCGCCTCGATCGTGGCCGGATGCGTCCCGAGGCCGGGACCGATCACCATCGTCGTGAACTCCGAGAGCCTCGGCCCGATGAGATCGAGCGACTTTGAGTCGAGGATCCCTTCGGAGTTCTCCGAGAGCGGGATGGTCGTGATCTCCGGGACGCGGCCCAGGACGACGCGGCACACGTCCTCCGGCGCGCACAACGTTGTGAGGCCGGCGCCGACCTCGACGCACGCGGCGGTCACGAGGGCCGCCGCGCCGGGCATCGCGCGCGACCCCGCCACGACGAGAACGGTTCCGGCTCTCCGCTTGTGCGACGCGCGCGCACGACGTGGGATCCACGCCGCCACGTCGGGCGCTTCAAGGACCGCGACGCCCGTCCTCGCGTCGGGGATGCCGATGTCCGCCACCTCGACGGTGCCGGCGTGCTCGACACCCGGGACGAACAGCAAGCCCGGCTTGTAGCCGCTGAAGGTCACGGTCGCGCGCGCCGTGATCGCGTCGCCCGGGATCGCACCCGTGTCCGCGTCGACCCCACTGGGAACGTCGACCGCGAGGATCGGAGCGGTCCCGTCCGTGCAGGCCCGGATCGCGCGCGCGACTGCACCTTCCGGCGCGCGCGACAGCCCGACGCCGAGAAGACCATCGATCACGAGATCCGCGCGCGCGACCTCTCGCGCGATCGCGTCGAGGCCGACGACGCGTCGGGGGAAGCGCGCCAGGTTCAGCTCGGTCAGCTCAGAGTGCCGGTCGGACGTCAGAACAGTAGTCGCGTGCGCACCCTCCGATGCGAGGATCCGTCCGGCCACCAGACCGTCGCCGGCGTTGTTCCCCTTCCCGCACACGATGACGACACGGCGCCCGTACGTTCCGCCGAGCAGCCTGCGCGCGGCGCGCGCGACGGCCCATCCGGCGTTTTCCATCAGCTGCTCGACGGAGATGCCGTGCTCCGAGGCCGAAGCATCGTGGCGCTTCACGTCGTCCGCGAGCAGGACGGGAAGCATGGCTACTCGACCGTGACGCTCTTGGCGAGGTTGCGCGGCTGGTCGACGTCGCGGCCGCGGATGGTTGCGACCTCGTACGCCAGCAGCTGCAGCGGCACCGCGACCAATGCCGGGACGAGCAGCTCGTGGATCCGCGGCACTTCGAGCACGCGGTCCGCGTGGCGGGCAACCTCCTCCCCGTCCCCGACGCTGCAGATCGCGATCACGTACGCGCCGCGCGCCTTCACCTCTTGGATGTTCGACAAGACCTTTTGAT
>VAYV01000168.1 GCA_005883175.1 Actinomycetota bacterium | reverse complement strand
TTCCCGGACTCGAACGAGATCGTAAGGACGTCGGGCTCGTCCGGCGCGTTCTCCGGCGCCACCGTCCACTCGTACGCGTCCTGCGGAGGAGAAACCCACGGGTCTTCGATCACGCCGCATTCGATCGTGCGGCCCCAGAGGTTCTCGTCGATCGAGTACGGGCTCGACTTCGTAACGGGGACGGGGAGGCTCCGCTCCTCCGCATACTCGATCGCGGCGTCGCGCGTCAGGCCGGCGTCGCGCACGGGCGCAAGCGTGACGAGGTCCGGCGCCAATGCGGCGGTCGCGACCTCGAAGCGCACCTGGTCGTTGCCCTTCCCCGTGCAGCCGTGGGCGACGTACTTCGCGGCCTTCTCGCGCGCGATACGCACGAGGTGCTTCACGATCAGGGGGCGCGAGAGCGCCGAGACAAGCGGGTACTTCCCCATGTACAGCGCGTTCGCGCGCAGGGCAGGTAGCGCGAAGTCGCGCGCGAACTCCTCGCGCGCATCGACGACGATCACCTCGGCCGCGCCACACGCCTCGCCGCGTGCGTGCAGAAGGTCCTCGTCCACTCCTTGGCCGACGTCGACGGCCATCGCGATAACTTCGGCGCCGTACTTGTCCTTGAGCCAGCCGATCGCGACGGAGGTATCGAGACCTCCCGAGTAAGCGAGTACGCAACGATCGGTCACCTCATGCTCCCTTCGATGTGTTCGTTTCAGCGGCCAACGCTTCGAGCCGGCGCGCGACGGTGCGGCCGGCCACGCCTTCCCGGCACACGACGAGAACCGTGTCGTCGCCGGCGACGGTCGCGATGACGTCCTTCACCGTGCCCGTGTCGATCGCGCGCGCGACCGGCTGCGCGCATCCCGGCGGCGTCCGCAGGACGACGAGGGGTCCGGACGCGTCGACGTCGGAGACGAACTCCAGCAGCATGCGGCGTAGGTGGTCGCCGTTCTGTGGCGGCTCGTCGGGAAGGCGGTACGCGACGCGCCCGTCCGGCTCACGCGCCTTGAACGCGCCCAGCTCTTCGAGGTCCCTCGACAACGTGGCTTGAGTGACCGGCTGGCCTTGCGCGCGCAACAGCGCAGCGAGCTCGCCTTGGCTCGTGATCGCTTGCCGTCGCAACAGGCGCACGATCAAGCGGTGCCTGTTCGCCTTCATGTCAGCAACCATTCCAGGAGCGCCTTCTGCGCGTGCAAGCGATTCTCGGCCTGATCCCACACCACCGACTGCGGTCCTTCGATGACCTCGTCCGTGATCTCCTCACCCCGGTGCGCCGGGAGGCAGTGCATCACGATCGCGTTCGATGCCGAGCGCGCGACGAGCGCGGTGTTCACCTGATACGGCGCGAAGATCAGGCGGCGTTCTTCCACTTCGCGCTCCTGTCCCATCGAGGCCCACACGTCCGTGTACAAGACGTCGGCGCCCTCGGCCGCTGCTGCGGCATCGGTCGTCACCTCGACGCGCGCGCCCGTTCCGGCGGCGAGCTCCTCCGCGCGCTTCACGATCTGGCTGATCGGCTCGTAGCCGGCCGGCGTCGCGACCGTGATGTTCATCCCCACCATCGCGCAGCCCGTTAGCAGCGAGTGCGCGACGTTGTTCCCGTCGCCGACGTACGTCAGCGATACCCCTTCCAGCTTCCCGAACCGCTCCTTCACAGTCAGGAGGTCGGCGAGCGCCTGACACGGGTGCATGAGATCGGACAGCGCGTTCACGATCGGGATATCGCCCCACTGTGCGAGCCGCTCGAGCCGGTCATGCTCGAACGTTCGGACGACGAGCGCGTGCAAGTACCGCGACAGGACGCGCGCAGTATCCTCGATCGTCTCGCCCCGGCCGAGCTGAAGCTCGGATGCGTTCAACACGACGGCATGCGCGCCGAGCTCGGCGATGGCCACCTCGAATGACACGCGCGTCCGCGTCGACGGCTTCTCGAAGATCATCCCGATCGAGCGGCCCGCCAGGACGTCGCTGGGGCGCCGATCGGCCTTCATCTTCGCGGCCCGGTCGAGCAATGCGTGAAGCTCTTCGGTGGTCAGCGATTCGATCGCAAGGAAGTCACGCTTCATACCCGGCCTCCCCCAGCAGCTCGGCGACCCGCTCGAGCAGCGCGGCAGGATCGAGAGGCTTCGCGAACACATTGTTCGGACCGAGGACGTCGTCGAACGATTCGTGTACGTCGTGCCGCCCGGACACGACGATCAGCGGCACGCGGTTCAGCCGAACGTCGCCGCGGATCTCGTCGATCACTCGGTCGCCGGTCACGTTGGGCATCATGAGGTCGAGGATGACGAGCGAGGGGTGCTGCAGCTCCATCTTGACGAGCCCCTCGAGCCCGTCTTCGGCATGGATGACCTCGTATCCCTCCGCCTCGAGCAACACTTTCAAGAGGTTCTGCACCGAAGGGTCGTCTTCGACGACCAAGATCAGCGGCTTCCGATCACTCATGACGTCGTCCTGAGTGAGATCACGTATTCCGCGACGGCTTGGATCTGGGCATCGCTGAAGGTGCCGTGTTTCTTCTTCTTCGAATAGGCCGGCATGAAGAACGGCTTGCCGTTCGCTATCTTCGCTTCGATCTGCGGGAGAGTCATCGTCGCGGCTTCTCCGGACCGAAGTGGTGGCGCATCGGCCGTGCCTCCTTCGCCGCGGGCGCCGTGGCACCCGATACATGTCGATTGATATAGCGTCATCCCGTCGGTCGTCGTAAGGGCTTTGTGCTTCACGAACGGGCATTGGTTCGCGCCCACCGCGCACCCGATCCCGACCAAGGCCACGGTGCCGACGCCGAAGAGCGCGACGAAGACGAGAACCCAGACTTTGATGGACCCCGCGTCGCTCATGACGCGTCACCGTACCCGGAAAGGATGCCGACCAGGATCTCGACGGCCTGCTCGATCTGTTCGTCGGAGACGATCAGCGGCGGTGCCAGCCGGACGGCATTCGGCGTCACGTTGTTCACGATCAGCCCGCGCGCGAGCGCCTTGCCGACGATCTCGGCTGCCCAATCGCCGGCAAGCTCGATCGCGATCAGCAAGCCGAGGCCGCGGATCTCGCCGACGGCCCCGTTCCCCTCGGTTGCGGCGGACAACATGCTGATCAGCTTCTCGCCCGCCTCTGCCGCGCGCGCCACGAGCCCTTCGCTCTCGATGACATCGAGAACCGCGAGCGCTGCCACGCACGGCACCGGCCCACCGCCGAACGTCGTGGCGTGGTCCCCCGGCTTGAACGCGTCTGCGACGTCCTCGCGTGCGATGCACGCCCCGATCGGGAGGCCGGCGCCGAGCGCCTTCGCAAGCGTGACGATGTGCGGCGCGACGTCGTAGTGCTGGAACGCGAACCATTTCCCCGTCCGGCCGAGGCCCGTCTGGACCTCGTCGAAGATCAATGCAGCGCCCCGCTCGTCGCAGAACTTGCGAGCAGCCGTGAGGTACTCCGGTGTCGCGAGGCGAACGCCGCCCTCACCTTGCACGACCTCGAGCAAGACCGCCGTCGTCTCGTCTCCGACGGCCTGCTCGAGCGCCTCTTCGTCGTTCAATGCGACGTACGTGAACCACGCGGGCAGCGGTGCGAACGGCTCGTGCTTGTGCGGCTGTCCGGTCGCGGCCAATGTGGTGAACGTCCGTCCGTGGAAGGACCCGAGCGCCACGACCACGCCGGAGCGCTCGGCGGAGCCCTGCGCGCGCGCCCAGCGACGTGCCAGCTTCAGCGCGCACTCGTTCGCCTCGGCGCCCGAGTTGGCGAAGAAGACCTTCCCCCACCCGAGAAGGTCGTGGAGCCGCTCCGCCAGCACGGCCTGCGGCTCGGTATAGAAGAGGTTGGAGACGTGCGTCAGCGTGCCGGCCTGCTCGCGAACGGCTTCGACGACCTTCGGATGCGAGTGACCGACGCTCATCACCGCGATCCCCGCGAGGAAGTCGAGGTACTCCTTCCCGTCGGTATCCCACAGCACGGCGCCCTCGCCTCGGACGAATGCAACCGGCTGCCGCCCGTACACATTCATGTGGTAGCGGCCGTCGAGCGCCTCGATCTGCTCGAGGTTCATGCCGTCACCATCGTTCCCACGCCTTGGTCGGTGAATATCTCCAGGAGCAGCGCGTGTTCCGCTCGGCCGTCCAAGATCGTCACCCGCGGGACGCCGCCCTTGATCGCGCGCAGCGCAGCGTCGACCTTCGGGAGCATGCCGGCAGTCAGGACGCCGTCGGACCGGAGACGCTCCACGCCGTCGGCGCTCACTTGCGTCAGAAGTGACCCCGATCCGTCCAGGATCCCGTTCACGTTCGTGAGGAAAACGAGCTTCTCCGCGCCGAGCGCTTCCGCGATCGCAGCCGCGACCTCGTCGGCATTGACGTTGTAGGTCTGTCCGTTCTCATCGACGCCCAGTGTCGCGATGACGGGGATGAAGTCGCGGAGCAGGTCCGTCACGATCCCGGGATTCACCTGCTCGACGTCGCCGAAGAAACCGAGGTCGGTCGTGCCGATCTTCTTCCGAACGCGAACGAGCGCACCGTCTTCACCGGAAAGGCCGGCCGCCATCGTGCCGTGCCGGTTGATCAGCGCGACGATGTCTTTGTTGATGACACCGGCGAGCACCATGCGCACGACCTCGAGATCCTCGGCCGTCGTCACGCGATAGCCGTCGACGAACGTCGCCTTGCCGCCGAGCTTCTCGATGTGCGCGGTGACCTGCGGGCCGCCGCCGTGCACGACCACCGGATTCATCCCCACGTAGCGCATCAAGACGATATCGTTCGCGAACGACTCGCGTAATGCAGGATCGTCCATCGCGGCGCCGCCGTACTTCACGACGACGGTGCGCCCGTAATAGCGCTTGATGTACGGAAGCGCCTCCATGAGGATGCGAGACTTCTCGAGCGCGCTGATCACGTCGTGTACTCCGCGTTGATCCGCACATAGTCCGCCGAGAGATCATTCGTCAGGACCGTCGCCGTCGCGTCGCCCCGCTTCATCCCGATCCGAACCTCGACGTCGCGGTCGAGGAGAGCCGCGCGCGCCTTGGCGGCATCTCCGGGACCCGGCGCACCGTTCTGGCACAGCAGCTGACCGCCGAGCCAGACGTCCACCACGTTGGGATCGAAGGGGATCCCCGACGTTCCGAGCGCGGCGAGCACACGGCCCCAGTTGGGATCGGCGCCGTTGAGCGCGCACCGCAGCAGCACGGAATCGGCGACGGTGCCGGCCGCGCGCCGCGCCTCGCGTGGGCTCGTCGCACCCTCGACCACGATCGAAACGACCTTGGTCGCACCTTCGCCGTCCTCGACGATCTGTCGCGCCAGCGACGCACATACCTCGTTCAGGGCGTCTCGGAATGCCCCGGCCAGCGGGTGCTCCGCGCCGATCGGTTCGTTCTCCGCGGCGCCGTTCGCCAGCACGAGCAGCGTGTCGTTCGTCGAGCGGCAGCCATCGACGCTGATCGCGTTGAACGTGCCTGCGCTCGACTCCTTGAGCGCCTCGACGAGCAGCCCGCGCTCGACGGCCGCGTCGGTCACGATGAAGGCGAGAAGTGTTGCCATCTCGGGCGCGATCATGCCGGCGCCTTTCGCGAAACCGGCGATACGAGCCGGGCCGACCGTCGCGTCGGCCGTCTTCGGTCTCGTATCGGTCGTCATGATCGCGGCGGCGAAGTCCGCGGCTCCCTCCGTCGACAGAGCGTTCGTGGCTTCGTCGATCCCCTGCCGCACCTTCGCCATGTCGAGCGGAACGCCGATGATGCCGGTCGAGTTGACGAGCACGCGTTCCTTGGACGTTTTCAGGCCGCGCGCGGCATGCTCGGCCATCGCGCGTGCGTCAGCGTAGCCCTCCTTGCCGGTACACGCGTTCGCGTTGCCCGCATTCGCGACGATCGCGCGCGCGGAGCCGCGGCGGATGTGCCGGCGGGTGAGCTGTACCGGAGCGGCTTGGACGCGGTTCGTTGTGAAGACGCCGGCTGCCGTTGCAGGAAGATCGGAAACGATCATGCCGAGATCGGGGTTGCCGCTCGGCTTCAAGCCGCACGCGACTCCGGACGCTCTGAAGCCTTCCGGAAGCTTCACGGGTACAGCCCTCCCCCGGTGAGGCCTTCGTCTTCAGGGAGTCCGAGCACCAGGTTCGCGTTCTGGAGCGCTTGCCCGGCGGCTCCCTTGCCGAGGTTGTCGATCGCGGAAACCGCGATGATCCGGCCGGTGCGCTCGTCGCGGGAGTATCCGAGCAGACATTGGTTCGA
>VAYV01000332.1 GCA_005883175.1 Actinomycetota bacterium | reverse complement strand
ACGCACAGCTCGTACACGGCGTCGGAGAGCTCGCGCCAGCGGAAGTCGGGCTCGGGGCCGGTCAGGACGAGCAGGTCGCGCTCGCCTGCGCGCGCGGCGAGCACGGTGATCTCCGCCCATGCCAGCGACTTGAGCTCACCGTCGACGATGTCGAGCACCGGCCTGCGCGCGCGATAGTCGATGAGGAGATCGCCGTTGAACCTCGCGATCTGCTCCCCTTCTTCGGCGATCTGGTTCGCCGCGGTCGTCGCTGCCGCAGCCGCGTCGACCCACCCGTCGAACGCCGTGACGAGCACCGGCGCGCGCAGCGCGGGCTCGGACGTCAGCGTGTAGAGGTCCATCTCCCACAGGATACGGTCCCCGCACAGACAGACGCCCGGCCGATCCGGCCGGGCGTCTGTCCGTCGCGCTGAGGAGCTAGTTTCCGTCGATACAACCGCGGTTGTAGTAGCCGGTACCGGCGTTGTACGCCGCGTTGCTCCAGTTGCCTTGGATCTTCCACTTGCTGCCGTTCGAGAACGTCGAGAGCTTGTTGAAGTGCCACGCGCACTTGTCCGCGTTCTCGTAGCCCTGACGGTCGTACCACGCGTTGAGGTGCGGGTCGGTCTCAGCCTCGCTCAGCTCGTGGCCACTCACGTTCGCAAGCGCCGCAAGACCTTCGCTGCGACCGGGCGTTGTGTCGCTCGGGTTACAGCCGGCGTCGTTGTCGAGGTTGAAGAAGAACGCCACCTGGATCTGAACCGTGCTGTTGTTCAGAAGCGTGACGCTGCCGGTGTCGTGCCAGGCGCAATAGCCCGCGTTGCCACGCTTCAGGTCGACGTAGACCGGATAGTAGCTGTTGGCCACCGTATTGGTGATGGTCCCATTGGTGATCAGCTTCTGAACCTCGGCCACGATCTGCGCCGTCGACGGCGGGCTCGTCGGGCCGGCGCTCGTGTCGACGAGAGAAGCCCCGTAGCTCACGTTGCCCGACACCTGACCATTCGAGCTGCTGTACTCGGGCGTCGTCTTGCCGTAGTTGGAGCCGCTCCAGCCGGAGTAGAAGCTGTCGAGGCCGCTCTGCTTGTCACCGATGAACGACGAGTTGCCCCACTGCGTTCCCCAATAGACCGCCTTGACGACGGACGCGGTCATGATCGGGCCGCCGTGATTGGTCAGGTTCGGGTTGCGTCCGAAGCCGAAGCTTAGGTCCTTCGCATCCCTCGCCTTGAAGAACCGGCGCACCATGTTGCGAACCCCCTAGTCGAGCGGCGAGTGCAGGGAGGATAGCGCCGAAACGCCTGCATTGGGACCCCCCGGTCGTCCTATTTTTCTCATGGATCTTTGGCCTAGACACGGGCCTTTCGCCCAAAACTGCCGTGACTCGAACATCGGTGCCGGCCGGCGGCCAAGTTGACCGGGTCGGCTGTGGCTCAGCAGGATGCACGCGGCGCGTCCACAACGTCTGGAGCAGCTCATGCGATTCGGCATCTTCCTGGCCCCGTTCCACCAACCCGACGAGAACCCAACGCTCGCCCTCGAGCGCGACCTGGAACTGATCGAGCGACTGGACCGGCTCGGCTACGACGAGGCGTGGATCGGCGAGCACCATTCGGCCGGTAGCGAGATCATCGCCTCGCCGGAGGTGTTCATCGCGGCGGCCGCGGAACGGACGAAGCAGATCCGACTGGGAACCGGCGTCTCGTCGCTCCCCTATCACCATCCGCTCTTAATCGCCGACCGCATGGTCTTGCTCGACCACCTCACGCACGGCCTCACGATGCTGGGCGTCGGGCCGGGAGCGCTCGCATCCGACGCGTACATACTGGGGATCGAGCCGGCGCAACAGCGCGACATGATGGAGGAAGCGCTCGAGGCGATCATCGCGTTGCATACTTCGCCCGAACCGGTGACGCGCAAGACGTCGTGGTTCACGCTCCAGGACGCGCGCCTGCAGCTTCGCCCATACACGCAGCCGACGTTCGAGATCGCCGTCGCCGCGATGGTGTCACCGTCGGGGCCGCGACTTGCGTCCAAGTACGGCTGCTCGTTGTTATCGGTCAGCGCGACGACGGTCGAGGGATTCAGCGCGCTCGG
>VAYV01000331.1 GCA_005883175.1 Actinomycetota bacterium | reverse complement strand
ATGTTCTCGGGGGTGTTGATGCTTCGGTATCTGAACGAAGGGCAGGCCGCCGACCGTCTCGAGAACGCGCTCGCGGAGGTGATCAAAGAAGGGAAGAGCGTTACCTACGACTTGAAGGAGCGGCGTGACGATCCGACGGCCGTCGGCACGTCACAGGTCGCCGACGCCGTGATCGAGAAGATGGAGCACGCGTGATGAAGGTAACGGTCGTCGGAGCAGGCAAGTACGGATCGACAACTGTCCAGAGGATCGCCGAGTCGGGCCTCGCCGACGAAGTCGTGATGACCGATATCGTCGAGGGGCTTCCGCAAGGCTTGGCGCTCGACATGATGCAGTCGCGGCCGATCGAAGGGTTCGAGACCCGCGTCGTCGGGACCAACACCTATGCAGAGACGGCCGGGTCGGACATCTGCGTCGTGACGGCCGGCCTTCCACGGAAGCCCGGCATGAGCCGCATGGATCTGTTGGAAGTGAATGCCAAGATCATCAAAGACGTCGCGAAGAACTTCTGCCCGGCGTCGCCGGACGCCGTCGTGATCGTCGTGACGAACCCGCTCGACGAGATGACGCACCTGTTCCGAGACGCGTCCGGATTCCCCCACCAGCGGGTGATGGGCCAGGCGGGGATGCTCGACACCGCGCGCTTCGAGCACTTCGTCGCCGAGGAGCTGGGTATCTCTCCTTTGCAGGTCGAGGCGATCACGCTGGGCTCACACGGCGAGACGATGGTTCCGGTGCCGTCGCAAGTGAAGGTTGCGGGCAAGCCGCTCACGGAAGTCGCCGACGACGCGACGATCGAGCAGCTGGTCCAGCGCACGCGCGATGGGGGGGCCGAGATCGTGGCTCTGCTCAAGACCGGCAGCGCGTACTACGCACCCTCGTCGGCAGCGGCCGCGATGGTGGAAGCCGTCGCCGGCGACAAGGACGAGGTCATGCCGGTCTGCGCGTGGCTGACCGGCCAGTACGGGATCGACGGTGTCTACCTCGGGGTGCCGGCCAAGCTGGGGGCAGGCGGCGTGAAAGAGATCGTCGAGCTGCCCTTGACCGACGCCGAAGTGAGCGCGCTGCGCGGCGCAGGGAACGCGGTGCGCGAGAAATGCGCCGACCTGTCGAAGCTGGGGGATTAACCAAGCCGTTACCCGCGCGGTGCGACTCCGGCGCATCTTGCCTATTCATGCATTCGGCCCGAACCGTCGATACTTACGGCAGTCCATGAACGAAGTCTCTCCTCGCGCGCTCGGACGCTCCCTGATCGCTTCGGCGATCGCGTTCGGGCTGATCTTCGTCTCCGCCGGTGGTGCCGTGGGCGTCGCGCGCGCGCCCGCCCAGCGGAACCTGAAGACCGTGCCGATGTCGTCGTGGAAGGGGCCCCGCTACGTCGCCGGACAGGTGCTCGTCCGCTTCCGGCACGGAGAGCAGCCCTCGAGCGCGGCCGCGGTGGGCGCGCGCGCCATCCGCGCGCTGACGGTCAAAGGCTGGACGCTCGTGACGCTGCGGGGGAACGAGTCGGTCGATCACGCGATCGCGCGGTTCCGCGCGCGTGCAGACGTGGGCGATGTGACCGCGAACCACGTGTCAGCGGCGTGGGACATCACGACCGGCAGCAGCTCGGTGATCGTTGCCGTCGCCGACTCCGGGGTCGACGGTTTGCATCCCGACCTGAAGCCGAACCTGACGACGGGTATCAACTTCGTCCCCGGCACTCCGTCGAGCGACACGTCGGACGACTTCGGACACGGAACGCACGTGGCCGGGATCATCGGCGCCGCCGGCAACGATGGATATGGGGTGACCGGCGTCGCGCAGCACGTGAAGATGATGCCGATCCGTGTCCTGGACCAGTTCGGGAGCGGGGACACGTCCACGATCGCAGAGGGTTTCACCTATGCGGCGACGCACGGCGCGCGCGCGGTGAATGCAAGCTTGGGCGGCCCCGATCCCGACCCCGTTCTTCAGCAAGCGATCACGTCGCACCCCGGGACGCTCTTCGTGGTTGCAGCGGGGAACAACCACACCGACAACGACACGACGCCCGACTATCCGTGCAACTACACGACGGCCAACCTCATCTGCGTTGCTGCGTCGGATCAGAACGATCAGCTCGCCAGCTTCTCCAACTTCGGCGCCCACACCGTTCACCTGGCGGCGCCGGGCTATCACATCGGCAGCACGGTCCCCACGTCGTCTGCGGGGTTCGGGGGGAGCGGCTTCGCGCTCTCGGACAGCCCGAACGGTCCCTACGCGAACAACGCCGACACCTGGGCCGAAGCCTCGCAAACGATCGACCCAAACGGATCGACGAGCTGCAACCTCACTTATCGCCTGCATCTCGATCTGGCACCGAATGACTCGCTGACTGTGGAGACGTCCCCGGACACGCTGCCTCGTGTCTGGTCTCCGGTCGGACGGCACCGGGACGGACGACGGCACGTACGTCGATGACGTTCAGGTGAAGTGCGGAACGAATGCGCCCATCTTTGGCCCCGATCACTTCAGCAGCACCCTCACCGGGTGGACGACGGGAGGGTCACCCCAGCCGCTCTGGGGGATCGCGACCGTCGCCGGTGACTGGGCGTTCATGAGCGGGACTTCGATGGCGACGCCGTTCGTGACCGGGGCTGCGGCGCTCCTCTGGGCGAAGTATCCGAGCGCCAGCGTTACCGCCGTCAAGGACGCGATCCTTCGCTCTGCCGACGACCTCCCGGCCTTCGCGAGCACGACGTTCTCGGGGGGCCGGCTGAACGCGCAGCATGCGCTGCAGATGATCGACGGCACGCCACCGGCCGGCGTCGGCTTCACCGGTACGGGGATCGCCAGCGCATATCAGCTCGCCTCGAGCTTCGGGCTCGGGTGGACGGCGACCGACTCGGGAACCGGCGTGAAGAGCTTCGACGTTCGCTTTGAGCGCGCGCCGTACAACGGTGGCTTCGGTCCCTGGACCACGTGGAGGTCTGGTGTGACGTCGTCCGGCGGCACCTTCGGGAGCGCGCCCGGCTATTCGTACTGCTTCGAGGTGCGCGCGCGCGACAACGTCTTGAACACGTCGGCGTGGAGCGCGCCACGCTGCACCAACTTCCCCGTGAACGACACGCAACTCAAGGCGAGCGGCGGATGGTCGCGCGTGAAGTCCGCGACGCGATACCTCGGAGACGACACCTACAGCGCGACCAAGGGCGCGACCCTAA
>VAYV01000167.1 GCA_005883175.1 Actinomycetota bacterium | reverse complement strand
CGTGGAGCTCCCGGAGGGACGGAGAAGCGCTGAGCACCGCTTGGGAGTTTTGTCCTCCAGAGGAGTGCAAACCCTTGTCGGCAACTCGGCGGGAGATAGAATCGCCGGGCGGGGTCGACGTGCGGGCGACCCAGCGGGAGGGATGCAGGATGCGGATCGGACGGAAGCCGCTTTCTCTGCTGGCCATCGCGGTCGTCCTGGCTTTGATCGGGGCCGCGTGCAGCACGAAGACCAATACCGGCGGCGGTGGTGGAACAACTGCCACCCAGATCGTGTGGGGGACGACCGACTCTGAAACGTCGAACGACCCCGCCAAGTGCTACGAGTTCTTCTGCGGGAACATCATGCAGGAGACATACAGCCGTCTCGTTTCCTATCCGGCGCAGGGGACCACGCTTCAGCCGGACGCAGCCGCGGCTCTGCCGACGATCACGCCGGACGGTCTTAAGTACACGTTCACGCTGAAAGATGGACTCAAGTTCTCCGACGGTTCCGCGCTCGACGCGAGTGCCGTCAAGTATTCGATCGACCGCGTCGTCAAGCTGAACGTGTCGGGATCGGCTGCTTTCCTGATCACCGACACCCTGAAGTCGATCGAAGCACCGGATGCGAAGACGGTCGTCATAACGCTCAAGCATCCGGACGCATCCTTCTTGGCCAAGCTGTCGTTCAACATCGCCTCGATCGTCAACCCCAAGGTGCTCACCGACACCGGCGTCGCTCCGAACAACACCATCGCGGGTAGCGGCTTCTACAAGATGGACACGGGCAACTACATCGAGGGCCAGTCGATCCAGCTGGACGCGAACCCCAACGCGGTCGCCGGCCAGCCGAAGACGAAGACGATCTTGATCAAGTTCTATAAGTCCTCGTCTGCGCTGAAGCTTGCGTTGGAGAACAAGGAAGTCGACGTTGCGTTCCACACCTTCCTTCCAACCGAGATCAACTCGCTGAAGAGCAACACGAACATCACGACGACGGGTCCGGGCCTGGGCCGTATCAGGTTCCTCGTCTTCAACGTGAAGGACAAGCAGTTCAAGAACGAGAACTTGCGGAAGGCCATCGAGTACGCCATCGATCGCGACCGGATCAACAAGGATGCGTTCAACGGCACGGTGAAGGTCTCGTACTCGATGCTGCGTTCGAGTTTCGGGTCCTACGATCCGGTCTTCCAAACGGAGTACGGCGCCAAGCCCGACAAGTCCAAGGTTGACTCCGCCTTGGCGGCTGCGGGGTTCGCGGCCGGCACGAAGGTACCGATAACCCTGTGGGCCTCGACCAACCACTACGGCGACGCCGAGCAAGACGCACAGGAATCCATCCGCCGGCAACTGGTTGAAACCGGCCGGTTCACGGTCCAGACGAAGACCGAAGACTGGGACGCGTACAAAGCCGACCTGAAGGACGGCAAGTTCGGCTTCTTCATGCTCGGCTGGTTCCCGGACTACTTCGATCCCGACGACTACTTCGGGCCGTTCGTCGGCACGTCGGGTTCGCCGTCGCAAGGGTCGTTCTTCAGCGACCCCGCCGTCGACCACCAGATCGCCGCCGAAGAGGCAGAGACCAACCCGACGGCTCGCGACACGCTCTTCAAGGCATTGCAGAAGGTCATCGCAGACAAGGCGCTGTACGTGCCGCTGTGGGAGGAGTCCGAGTACGTGTTCAGCCAGAAGAACGTTTCGGGTGCGGCGCTCGATGTGACGTCGTTCCTCCGGGTCGAGGTACTTACGAAGTCGAGCTGATCACGGGACGGTAGGATCGAGGGCGTCGTTGGCTGCGGCGCCCTCGATCTGATTCCGGTCGAAGGAGCAGCATGGCGAAACGGGGCGGATCGCTCGGCCGCTACGTGCTGTTGCGGATCCTACTGACCGTCCCCATGGTCCTCATCCTTCTGACGTTCGTCTTCGTTATCCTTCGCGTTGCGCCCGGCGATCCGATCGAAGCGGCGTACGGCCAGAAGCTGCCTCCGGCGGAGATCGCCAAGGTGCGGCACAACCTGGGGCTCGACCGGCCGTTGATCGTGCAGTACGGGGCGTACCTCGGGGACATGGTTCACGGGGATTTCGGGAAGTCCGTCGTTACCCAGCAAAGCGTCGGCACGCTCATCAGGGCGGACTTTCCGGCCACGCTGGAGCTCACGCTCACCGCCATGCTCGTCGCGATCGTTGTCGGCGTCGGCATCGGGTCGCTCTCGGGCCGGTTCCGAGATACGCCGATCGACCTCGGTGGGCGCCTCTTCGGCATCGTGATCTACGCAGCGCCGATCTTCTGGCTGGGCATGATGTTCCAGTTGCTTTTTTCCGTGAAGCTGCACATCTTTCCCAGTGGTGGTAGAACCGCAGCCTTCGCGCAGCCGCATCACATTACGGGCCTGTATCTGCTCGACAGCGTGCTGACGTGGAACTGGTCGGCGTTCTGGCAGACGCTGCGCTACCTCGCACTGCCCGCCATCACGCTCGGCCTCGTGATCGGCGGCGTGCTCGTCAGACTTGTCCGCGTCCACATGCTTCAGACGCTCCAGTCCGACTACGTCGAGGCCGCGCGCGCGCGCGGCATTCCCGAGTGGCGCGTCGTGATGAGGCACGCGTTCCGCAACGCCCTCATCCCGGTGATCACCGTCACGGGATTGCAGTTCGCGGCTTTGCTGGGTGGCGCGGTGCTCACCGAGACGACGTTCACGTGGCCCGGTCTCGGGAGCCAGCTCGTGCAGTACCTCGATTCGCGAGACTACCCCGGTGTTCAGGGCATCATCACGTTCTTCGCCATCCTCGTCGTCTTCGTCAGCCTGCTCATCGACGTCATCAATGCCTATGTCGACCCCCGGATCCGATACTGAACGCGCGATGATCGCGCGCAAGCACCGCTTGCGGCTTCTGCCGGAGCGGTGGCTGAGGCCGTGGCGCGAAGCCGGTCGCTTCGCTCGCACGGTCGTGTGGGTCGGCGCCGGCATCACCGCGATCTTCGTGTTCATCGCGATCTTCGCGCCGTTCATCTGGCATTACTCAGGCACCGCCTACCAAGGCATCCCGAAGCTCGCGCCGCCGTCCGGCAAGCACCCGTTCGGCACGACCAGCATCAACTTCGACGTGCTTGCGCGCGTGCTCTACGGGGCCCGCCTGGCCCTCGAGGTCGTCGGGTTGTCGGTCACGTTCTCGGTCGCGATCGGACTTCCGCTCGGCCTGTACGCCGGGTATCGCGGTGGGTGGCAAGACCGCACCTTGGTGATGGTGATGGACTCCCTGTACGCGTTCCCGGGCCTCTTGCTGGCCATCGTCGTCGCCGCGTTCCTGGGCCGCGGTGTCGTGAACGCGTCGGTCGCGATCGCGGTCGTGTACATCCCGCAGTACTTCCGCGTCATCCGGAACCATGTGATCAGCGTACGGGAGGAGGTCTTCGTCGACGCCGCGCGCGCACTCGGCGCGAAACGCCGAACGATCGTGTGGCGCTACATCTTCTTCAACGTGGTCCAGTCCATCCCCGTTATCTTCTCGCTGAACGCGGCCGACGCGATCATCACGCTCGCAGCGCTCGGCTTCCTCGGGTACGGGGTGAATCCGCCGACACCGGAGTGGGGCCAGGACCTGTCGCGCGCGATCCACGATTTAGCCTCCGGTGTGTGGTGGACGGCGCTGTTCCCCGGTCTCGCGATCGTGATCCTCACGACGGGCATGACCCTGTTGGGTGAGGGCTTGAACGACATCGTGAACCCGTTGCTCCGGCGTGTCGGGATCGGGACGCAGACGCCCGCGATCGGGACCGTCGCGCAGGGCGGAGCGGCCGCCGGAGAGACGCAGGTGCTCGAGCAGTGAGCGCGGTCGGCACGGCACCGATGTTGAGCGTGCGCGGGGTCTCTGCGGGATACCGCACACCTCGAGGCATCGTGCGCGCGGTGGACGACGTCGATCTCGAGATCAGGGCCGGCGAGGCGGTGGGGCTCGTCGGCGAATCCGGGTGCGGCAAGTCCACACTCGGCCGAGCGATCGTCGGCATCCTCCCCGAGGGGGGATTCGTCGACGGCGACGTCGTGATCGGTGGTCGCGAGCTCTCGAAGCTGCCGGCTGCGGAGCGGCGGAAAGCAAGGGGCGAGGACGTCGCGCTGGTCTTCCAGGAACCGATGACGCGGCTCGATCCATTGATGCGCGTCTCCGACCACTTCATCGAGATGATCCGCGCGCATCGCCCAGAGACGTCGAAGGAAGAAGCGCGGGAGATGGCGCGAGGGGTGCTCAAATCGATGGGCATCCCCCCAACGCGACTCGAGAACTACCCGCACGAGTTCTCCGGAGGGATGCGTCAGCGGATCATGATCGCGCTGGGAATAGTGCTTCGCCCCCGGCTCGTGATCGCGGACGAGCCGACGACCGCGCTCGACGTGATCGTTGAAGCGCAGATCTTGGCGCTCCTGGAGGATCTCAAGAACGTGTACGACATGGGGCTGCTGCTCATCACCCACAACCTCGGTATCGTCGCCCAAACGTGCGACCGCGTCGCGGTGATGTACGCGGGGAAGATCGTCGAGATCGGGACCGTCGAGGCTATCTTCAGCGCCCCGAAGCATCCGTATACGCAGGGACTGCTGCGGTCCCTGATCCACCTAGACACGACCCACCTCAGCTCGATCCGGGGGGCTCCGCCGGACTTGCTGAGTCCTCCGCCCGGCTGCCGCTTCGCGCCTCGGTGTCCCGACGTGATGCCGGTCTGTACGACCCGCGTGCCGCGCCTGACCGAAACCGAGTCGGGACAGGTCGCCGCCTGCTATCTCTACCCCGGAGCCTAGATGCCGGACGCGCTGGTTACCGCCCACGGACTCGAGACGCATTTCGTCGCGCGCGGCTCGTTCGCCGAGCGGCTGATGGGACGGTCACACGGGACCGTCCGCGCGGTCGACGGCGTCACACTCGAGATCGCCCCCGGCGAAGTGTTCGGTCTCGTTGGGGAGTCGGGAAGCGGAAAGACGACGCTCGGCAGGACGCTGCTCAAGCTTGCTCAACCCACGGCAGGCTCGATCACGTTCGAAGGCGTCGACATCACCGAGTTCGATGAAGACAAGATGCGCCCACTCCGACGACGCATGCAGCTCGTCTACCAGGACCCCAATGCGTCGCTGAACCCGGCGATGCGGATCCTCGACGCCGTCGCGCACCCGCTTGCGATCCACGAGCTCGCGTCGTCCCGGGCGGATGCGCGCGCGCAGGTCGTCGACATCTTGGAGCGGGTCGGGCTCTCTCCTCCCGAGACGTTCCTGGACAAGTACCCCGACGACCTGTCGGGAGGACAGAAGCAGCGGG
>VAYV01000146.1:3415-9176 GCA_005883175.1 Actinomycetota bacterium | reverse complement strand
GATCTGAAGGGGCGCGTTGCGAAACGGCTGCTCGGGCTGGTTAGCCCCAGCTTCGAGGAGCTTCCGCCGGACGGCGCTCAGCTCCCAGCCGTCGTGACGCAAGCCGACCTGGCAAGCCTCGCCGGCGGCAGCCGAGAGAGCGTCACGCGGGTGCTGTCGGACTTCCAGAAGCGCGGCATCGTCGGGCGGTCGGGGAAGCGCTACGTGCTGAAAGACGTGCGTGCGCTCCGTCGCCTGGCCGGCCTCTGAGCGCGGAGGCCTTCCGCACGTCGACCGGTAGGCTGCTTCCGTGACGAACTGCCCCCGGTGCGACGCACCGGTCTCGGATGATGACGGCTTCTGTCGCAACTGCGGCGTCCAGCTCGCCGCCGATGGAACCAGCGTCGTCCCCTATCGCTTGATCCTGACGATCATCTGGCTCACGATCGCGAGCGGCATCGCCGTCGTGCTCGTCGTCGAGTTGAAGAAGGTGATCCTCGACCTCGTCGTTGCCGGCTTCCTTGCCCTCGTTTTCAGCCCGGCAGTCGAGCGGCTCCGGCGACTCCGCCTCAATCGCGGCCAGTCGATCGCGATCGTCGTAATAATCGCAACGATCGGGATCGCAAGCGTCGGTACGTTGATCGCGGCGCCGCTCGCAAGCAGCGCGACGAAGTTCGCCGCGTCCGCGCCGACCCGCCTGCAAGAAGCGGCACAGGGGAAGGGCCAGCTCGGAAAGCTCGTCACCAAGCTGCATCTGCAGAGTCAGCTGCAGAAAGCGTCGAAGTCCTTGTCGAACACGATCGGGAAGCTCTCCGGTGCGGTGCTTACCGTCGGCCGTCGTATCGCGTCCGCCGCGTTCCGAACGTTCATCGTGATCATCCTCGCGATCTTCATGCTCGTCGAGGGGCCTCGATTAGTCGACGGCGCGTTACGCCTCGTTCCGCAGAACCACCAGGACGCGGCGCGTCGGATCGGACAAAGGACGTCGCGCGTGATCGCCGGCTACACGACCGGCGTGCTCATCATGGCCGCGCTGAACGGTGTGGTTGCCGGCATCGCGATGGAGGTAACCCACACGCCGTTCGTGCTGCCGCTTGCAACGTGGGCCGCCGTCATCGACATCCTCCCCATCGTGGGAGGGCTCCTCTCGATCGTCCCGGCCGCGCTGTTCGGCTTCACGCACTCGATCGGATCCGGCATCGCCGTCGCGGTTGCGATCTTCGCGTACCAGCAGATCAAGAACCACTTCTTGTACCCCGTCGTCGTCGGGCGCGCGGTTTCCCTCGGCTCGCTGTTGGTTCTGGTGTCGGTGCTTGCCGGGGCTCAGCTCGCCGGGATCGGCGGCGCCGTCATGGCCATCCCGATCGCCGGCGTATTGAACGCAGTCGTCGTCGAGATCAGCCGCTATCGGGCCGCGAGGCGCGCGCAAGAGATCGCGTCGGACGCGGCGCTCGAGACCCAGGTCGCCGCTCCGACCGCCGAGAGGCCGCCGAGCCGCATCCGTGCGGCCGCGTCGAGGATCCGCGACCGGCGCGCGCGCAAGACACCGGCGCCCCCGGGCTAGGACGGGCCTGCTCGACAGGAGTCCGCCGTAATCCCGATCCGCCTTAGGGCGGCGCGCGCCGCCGAGCGGCCGGCGTTCCACGATCGGATGTCAGTGCTGCCCGCGAGCCACGGGGCGCGAAGACATAGCTCGTCTCGCAGCCGTGAGGCATCGCTGCGAGACAATCGGTCCAACGAGGCGACGATAAGCGGTACGGCATCGGCGCTCATCGCGTTCCCGAGGTAGTCGACGTCGATCTTCCCCGTTCCGGCGTATCGGGCAAGGTTGTGTTGGGCTATGTATCGATCCGGATTGACGATGTTTGCCACCAGCAATGCAGCCACCGCACCTGTGAGGATCGCCGCAACCACGCGATCGCGCGCACCACGCCGCGAGGTAACGAGGACGGCCAGCAAGACGAAGGCGATCCAACCGATCACGACGGTCGCCGCGAACCTCATCAGCGTAAAACCGAACGCTCGCTCGTAAAGCATCAAGCGCTTGAGTGCCGAAGCGAGGATGACTCCGCAGAGACCAACCATGACCGTCGTCAGACGAAGGAACGTGCGTCGCTCTTGAGAGCTCGTTCGCTTGCCTAAGTCCCAAGCGCCCAGGATCACCACTACTGCGAGCGCCGCGACGATGATCAATTGGATGAACCCCGTACGTGCATACTGCGCGTACGTAAGGCCCGCTGTTACTCGGACGCGGTGCGCGCCCCCGAACAAGACGGCAAATTGAACTCCGACGAACAAGGCGAAGAGAGCGTCGATGCCTGCCAGCACTGAGATCCACTATGCCGCTCCCAGCTCGGGCGATGACCACGGAAGTCCCGGCTCGGGTGCGCTCGGGCCTAGCGCCGCGCGCACAAGCGTGGCGGCGGCGGCGGCACCGAAGCCGAAGAAGAAGAGGTGACCGATCACGGGACCGAAGCTCCAGTGAGGCAGTGCAGGAGTGACGAGGTCGCCGAAGACGCGATCGGCGCTTGCGAGCAGCACACCGAAGACAACCATGATCGGCACTGCGATCGCGGCGGCGCGCAGCCAGGAGCGTGCCCGGCCGAGATGAAGCCGAGAGGTTGCTCGGGCGACGGGGACAAGGACGAATGCAGGCGCCCTGAGTCCGGCCATGCAGAGCATCACGGCCTTTCGGAAGTACGAGAGCAACGACGTGCGGAAGTTACTGCGTGCGTCTGGGATCGCAGCGATCGCAAGAAGGCAGAGCGCGACGACCACGTCGAGGCCGACCAGAACAGGATTTGCGCGGAGCGCGGCAAATACGGAGAGCCCCACGGCGGCGCACACGAAGCAGGCGTCTTCCCGCGACCGTACGATATCGGGCCAGAACAGACCGGCTGTTACCAAGAGGAAGACCGGCGCCGACAAGCCGGGCATCTGGCCGTTCGCAGCGACGTCGAATGCGACGCCGGCGATGGCGATCTTGCCGAGAGTGGAGGGAGATGCGGATACCGTCCGCGGCGACGCCAACATGTCGAGCTCGTCCGCCATCTCCCCGATCCTGCCTTCGATCAGGGGTCGCTCACCATGTACCTTCGGGCAGTCCGGACTAGGGCACCGACGTTTCGGGCTCGGGCCGCCGGCCGCGCGCGATCCCAGCAGCGACTGCACCCGCAAGGATGAGCAGGCCGCCGGCGATCGTGCCGACTCGCAGCGGATCGCCGAGGAAGATCACGGCGAGTGCAGCCGCCGAAAGCGGCTCCAACGCAGCAACGATGGCGGTGCGGACGGCGCCCAGACGGCGGATTCCCCCGAGGAGCGTGAAGAACGCGCCCGATGTGAAGACGCCGGTCCCGATCACCGGCCACCACTGGCGCGCGCCGTGCGGCACGGCCACGCCGCGAACGACGAACGCGTACACGGCGATCGCGGCCGCTGCTGCGGCGCTCACCCACATCGACGCGACGACGGAGGACGTGCGCTTCATCGTTCGTTCGACCCCGAGAAGATAGAGCGTGTACATCCCCGCAGAGCCGAGCGCGAATGCGATGCCGGCGCCGCTGATCTCGAAACGACCCGACGTGCCCACGACGAGCGCGACGCCGGCGACGGCTGCTCCCAAAGATCCCGTCACGAGGCGCCCCGGCATGCCGACACCCGCGAACGCAGACACGACGGTCACCATCACGGGGTACACGAAGAACAGCAGGGTGACTGCCGACGCGGTGCCGCGCGCGAGCGCGAGGAAGAACAGCGTCGCTTCGACGCCGTAGCCGAACGCGCCGAGGGCGAGGAGCTTCGCCCGCTCACCCGGAGCCGCCGCCACCGCGGTTCGCGTTGCGACCAAGCCGACCGCGAGCACAACTGCGGCGATGCCGAAGCGGATCGCAAGGAGAGACTCGACGGGGACGCCGCGGTTCGACGCGACCTTTCCGAGCACGACGACGAGCCCGAACTGCACGGATGCGAGGGCGACGAGCACTCCCCCAAGGGCTTCTTCCGGCATGGCGGAAGAGCCTATCGTCGCGTCAGAGGGGGCGGATCAGGTTCAGCTTGCGCGGGCGGTGCCCTGGCGGGAAGCGCGCCACTGCTCGACTTCCCAGGCCGTGCGCTCGGCGAAGTCCATGTAGTGGGTAGCCGTGCCGCACGCGCAGAGCTTCTGGCCCTCGTGGAGGATCCGGTCGCACGAGGGGCAGAGTTCCTTGATTCGTTTCCTACCGAACATCACTCATCACCAACCGGATTATCGGGTGGTCCGCCCCGAATCCTAAGACCACTTCTGACTAGTTAGAAAGGCCAAATGCGTCAGAAAGTTATGGGTCTTAGGTCCCGCCTCGGGCGTCTGGAGGCGCTTGTCGCAGCCGTGAGGCAAGATTGGGCCGTGGCGGCCGGCCTTCCGTTCTCCGACGCGACCCGGGAGTGGTTCGGGTCCGCCTTCGACCGCCCCACCGAGGCGCAGACCGGCGCCTGGAAGGCCATCTCCTCAGACGAGAACGCCCTGGTCGTGGCGCCGACCGGCTCGGGCAAGACGCTCGCGGCTTTCTTGTGGTCGATCGACCGGCTGGCCACCGCCACCGTTCCGCCGAAGAAGGAGCGGCTGCGGGTCCTGTACATCTCGCCGCTGAAGGCCCTCGCGGTCGACGTCGAGCGGAACCTCCGATCCCCGCTAACCGGCATCGAGGCGGCCGCCGCCCGGCTCGGGACCGCCCTGTCGCCGATCGTCGTCGGGGTTCGGACCGGCGACACGCCGCCGGAGGACCGCCGCAGGATGCTGACCGCTCCGCCCGACATCCTGATCAGCACCCCGGAGTCGCTGTTCCTCCTCTTGACGTCCCAGGCGCGCGATGCCCTCCGCCACATCGATGTCGTCATCGTCGACGAGGTCCATGCGGTCGCCGGCACGAAGCGCGGCGTGCACCTCGCGCTTTCGCTCGAGCGGCTGGACGAGCTGCTCCCGGCCCCGGCCCAACGCATCGGTCTGTCGGCGACCGTCAGGCCGCTCGACGAGATCGCCACGTTCCTGGGCGGCGGCCGCCCCGTCACGATCGTCGAGTCGCGCGCGCGCAAGGAGCTCGATCTCAGCGTCGTGGTCCCCGTTGAAGACATGAGCCGCCTCGACGAGGTCGCGCCGGCCGGCGCCGACGCGGAAGAGCGCACGAGCATCTGGCCGGCCGTAGAGCGGAGGGTCGTCGACCTCATCCGCGCGCACCACAGCACGATCGTCTTCACCAACTCGCGGCGGCTGGCCGAGCGGCTCTGCGCGCGCATCAACGACGTCGCCGGCGAGCAGATCGCGCGCGCGCACCACGGCTCCGTCGCGCGCGAGCAACGCATGGTGATCGAAGAAGACCTCAAGCAAGGCCGGCTCCCGTGCGTCGTCGCAACGTCGTCGCTCGAGCTCGGGATCGACATGGGGCTCGTCGATCTGGTCATCCAAGTCGAAGCGCCGACCTCGGTCGCATCGGGACTGCAGCGCATCGGGCGCGCCGGTCACCACGTCGACGCCGTCAGTCGAGGCGTTGTGTTCCCGAAGTTCCGCGGGGATCTGCTCGAATGCGCCGTCGTGGTCGAGCGTATGCGCGCGCGCGCGATCGAACACATGCGGTACCCGCGCAATCCGTTGGACGTGTTGGCGCAGCACGTCGTGTCGATGGTCGCGATGGACGACTGGAACGTCGACCATCTGGAGAAGGTCGTGCATCGCGCGGCGCCGTTCGCCGACCTGCCACGCAGCGGCCTCGAGTCGGTACTCGACATGTTGAGCGGCCGCTATCCATCCGAT
>VAYV01000146.1:0-3392 GCA_005883175.1 Actinomycetota bacterium | reverse complement strand
TTGGCCGTCATCTCCGGCGGCACGATCCCGGACCGCGGCTTGTACGGAGTTTTCCTGGCCGGCGACGGAAGCCGTGTCGGCGAGCTCGATGAGGAGATGGTGTACGAGTCCCGCGTCGGCGACCTGTTCATGTTGGGGGCGTCGTCGTGGCGCATCGAGGACATCACCCGCGACCGCGTGATCGTGACGCCGGCGCCGGGCATGCCGGGCAAAGTTCCGTTCTGGCACGGCGACGCGCTCGGCCGGCCGGTCGAGCTGGGCAAAGCGCTCGGCGCGTTCCTGCGCGAAACGGCGTCGGCGCCCGAAGAAGCATCGATCGAGCGGCTGCGCGCGGCCGGCCTCGACGAGCTCGCCACCCGCAACCTGCTCGACTACATCGGCGAGCAGAAGCAAGCGACCGGCGTGATCCCCGACGACCGCACGATCGTCCTCGAGCGGTTCCGAGACGAGCTCGGCGATTGGCGCGTGTGTATCCACTCTCCGTTCGGCGCGCGCGTCCACACGCCGTGGGCCCAAGCCATCGAGGCGCGCGTGCGCGAGCGGCTCGGTGTCGACGTGCAGTGTCTGTACTCCGACGACGGTATCGTCGTGCGTCTGCCGGAATCCGACGAGCCGCCCCCCGCCGACGTGATCGTGTTCGTGCCGGAGGAGATCGAAGACATCGTCGTCGGGACCGTCGGCAACTCGGCGCTGTTCGCCAGCCGTTTCCGCGAGTGCGCCGTGCGCGCGCTGCTGATCCCACGCCGGCGGCCGGGGCAGCGCACGCCACTGTGGCAGCAGCGCCAGCGGTCGAGCGACCTGATGGCCGTCGCATCGAAGTACGGCTCGTTCCCCGTCGTGCTCGAGACGTTCCGAGAGTGCTTGCAGGACGTGTTCGACGTCTCCGGGCTCGTCGACCTGATGACGGCCATCCGTCGCCGCGAGATCCTGCTGGTCGAGGTCGAGACGGCGATCCCGTCGCCGTTCGCGAGCTCGCTCACGTTCGGGTATGTCGGCGCGTTCATCTACGAAGGCGACGCGCCGCTCGCCGAACGGCGCGCGCAGGCGCTGTCGCTCGACCGGAGGATCCTGGCCGAGCTGCTCGGACAGGAAGAGCTCCGCGAGCTCGTCGACGCGGGGGCGCTCGCCGACCTCGAGCTGGAGCTGCAGCGCCTCTCCGACGGCCGTAAGGCGCGCGACGCCGACGAGCTGCACGATGTGCTGCGGACGATCGGCGATCTCAGCGCCGCAGAGGTGGGCGCTCGCTGCGCCAGCGCACGCGAGACGCCGGCGCTCCTCGACGCTTTGGTCTCGTCCCGGCGCGCCATCGCGGTCCGCATCGCCGCCGAGAAACGCTGGATCGCGGTGGAAGACGCTGCGCGATACCGGGACGCGCTCGGAACGGCGCTGCCGGCCGGCGTGCCGGACGCGTTCCTCGAGCCGGTTGCCGACGCGACCGGCGACCTCATCGGCCGGTACGCACGCACGCACGGCCCGTTCGTGCCCCACGAGCCGGCCCAGCGGTTCGGTCTGGGCACGGCCGTGGTCGACCAGGTGTTGCGACGGCTTCTCGGCGAAGGACGGGTCGTGCAAGGCGCCTTCCGTCCCGGTGGAGCCGAGCGCGAGTGGATCGACGCCGACGTGCTGCGCGCGCTCCGGCGGCGCTCGCTTGCCGCGTTCCGCAAAGAGATCGAGCCGGTTCCCCCGGAGGGCGGTGCTCGGCGCGCGCGTTCCCAACACAGACGTTGCACCACTGCTCGATCAGCTCACCGCCTCAGGTGAGGTCGTCTGGGCGGGAGCGGGCGCGCTCGGATCGGACGACGGGTGGGTGACGCTCTGCCTCGCCGACGAGGCCGCGTCGATGCTTCCCGACGTGCAACCGGGCGACCTGTCGGACACCGCGCGCGGGGTCCTCGACGCCCTGACCGGGCGCGGCGCGATGTTCTTCCGACAGATCGTCGAAGAGATCCACTCGCTCGACGATGCAGACGTGCTGCGGGCGCTCTGGGAGCTTGTGTGGGCCGGGCACGTCACGAACGACACGCTTGGGCCGTTGCGCGCGCTGACCGGGGCAGGGTCGCGCCGCGCTCTCAAGAGCGGGCGGCGCCGCCCGCGGCCGGCGATGCCGGTCCGGATGGGGCCGCCGTCATCGGCAGGACGGTGGAGCGTGTTGCCTGCGCGCGAGCCGGATCGCACGCGGCGCGCCTACGCGATCGCCGAGCAGCTGCTGAAGCGCAACGGGATCGTCACCCGCGGGAGCGTGGTCGCCGAGCGCGTTCCCGGCGGCTTCGCGGCCGTGTACGGGGTCCTGAAAGCGTTCGAAGACTCCGGGCGGTGCCGCCGCGGCTACTTCGTCGAGGGGCTCGGGGGCGCGCAGTTCGCGCCGCCCGGGGCCGTCGATCGGCTGCGCGCGCTGGCGAACGACCCGCCTGCCGGCAGGGGGATCGTGCTCGCCGCAGCCGACCCCGCGAATCCCTACGGCGGCGTCCTGCCGTGGCCTGCCGACGACCGCACGGCACACCGCCCGGGTCGCAAGGCCGGAGCGAACGTGGTGCTGGTCGACGGCGCGCTTGCCGCGTACGTCGAGAAAGGCGGCCGGACTTTGCTGACGTACGGTGACGACCCGGCACCGGCGATCGAGGCCCTCGCGCGCGCGGTCCGCGAGGGGCTGCTCGGCACACTCTCCTTCGAGAAGATCAACGGCGCACCGATCCCGATCGACGGACCGCTTGCCGACGCGCTGCGCGACAACGGCTTCGTCCCCACGTCGAAAGGGATGCGGCTGCGCGCGTCATAGCGGGCTCTCGTGCGCTCGCTCGATCCCGCTCTTTCTTGATGCTTTACCGGCGACGGAGCAGACTCCTGGATGGAGTCGGCCATGGTGCGCACGATCGGAATCATCGGTGCAGGACCGGCTGGTCTCGTTGCGGCCACAGCCGCAAGTCAGAGTGGCCTCAACGTAACGGTCTTCGAGCGAGCCGACGGCCATCGTCGCGTCGGCGGTGGAATCGCGATCCAGAACAACGGCCTTCGGGTCCTTTCCGCGATCGGCGTCCTCGATGGACTGCGGCCGCGCGTGTACGAGATCCGTAACGTCTTGGTCGAATCGACTGAAGGCAAGCGCCTCTTCGGCTTCGACCTCTCTCGCTCGCGGGCACCCTTTCCGTGGATGGCGGTTCTGCTTCGCTCCGATCTCCAAGCGCATTTGGCCTCGGCCGCCGAAGGTGCAGGGGCAAAGGTCCTCTTCGATCAAGCTGCTGTCGGCGTGTCGGTGGGAACGCGTGAAGCTTCTATCCGCTTGGCGAGCGGCGTGGAGCATGGTTTCGATGTCGTCATCGGGGCCGACGGGATCCACTCGATTGTACGGGACAGCCTTGGACTCCCGTCGCGGATGCGATCCGCGGAGCGCGCTT
>VAYV01000145.1 GCA_005883175.1 Actinomycetota bacterium | reverse complement strand
ATCTCGCGCTCCTTCACGATCCGCTCGAGGTCGGCGAAGTCCTCCACGACCATCGAGTCCACCGGCTCCCCGATCTTGGTCTCGTCGATGTCGACGAGCGCGCTCACGCGGAAGCCGCGCTCGCTGAAGCCTCGGTAGTTGGCCAGCGCGCGCCCGAGGTTCCCGACGCCGACGATGACGCAGTTCCAGTCTTGCGTCAGACCGAGCTCGCGGCTGATCTGATAGATGAGATACTCGACGTCGTAGCCGACACCACGGGTGCCGTAGGACCCGAGGTACGAGAGGTCCTTCCGCACCTTCGCCGAGTTCACGCCGGCCGCTTCCGCCAATCCTTCGCTCGAGATCGTCTGCATCCCGCGCTCGGTCATATCGACGAGGCTTCGAAGGTATAGAGGGAGCCGGGCGACGGTCGCTTCCGGGATGGCGCGCTCTCTCACGAACTCTCCCCAACGGTGCTTCAGAGGATTTCACAAGGATTCTAGGCGCTTGTGAGCGCAATCACAAACGGCCTCTGGGCCCGTCGAAACCGCTGCTAGACGCTATTGCGCCGCCGCACGCCGAGCGCTCGCGCCAGGGCTCGCTCATCGATCGGGGCTTCGGCGATCACGGCCCCGTCGAGCTCTACGACGGGCACGCGAAGCTCGTACCGCGGGTCGGACTCGACCACCTCGTAGGGGACCGCCCACGCCTCGAGCAGCCCTCGCGCGTCGTCGCACAGATGGCAGCCCGGCTTCGTGTAGAAGACGATGCGCGAGGCCATCAGGTGGGCGACTCGCCCGGCTGCTCGACCCTATGCCGAGGCGCGCGCGAGGCGAGCAGGAAGCCGACGAACATCACCGTCACGCCGATCGCGAGCGTGACGGAGAAGGCGGCGCCCCGCCCGTACCGGACCAGCGCCGTGCTGCCGATCGCCACGATCGTGACGCCGATCGCGATCAATGCGTTGGCGCGAACGCGCTCCTTCGGCGGCGCGACGCCCTTCCTCGGACGGGAGGAGAGGGCGGCGATCCCGACGACGATGACGTATGCGATCGTCGAGTACCAGATCGCCAGCGAGCGGACGGAGCGGTCCTTGTGCCACACGTCGGACCCGCTCGGGATGTCCTTGCGCCCGAACACGCGGTTGCTGAGGTCGGTGCTGGCAGCTGCGACGCAGGTTTGATGGCCGCTCGGGCCGACGATCGCTTCACACGGGTGCGATGAGACGACCTTGAGAAAGCCGAAGATCGAGAGGACGGCGATAAGGACGAGCGCAGAGAGGGTCAGCTCCCTCTTGTTCAGCAGCGCGATGCTCCCCAGCGCGAGCCACGGGACGTTCAGCATCGCGCCGAACAGATAGAAGATCTTGTACGACGTGGGGTCCCATCCTTGCGAGGTGCCGTACATGACGACGAACGAGGCAAGCGCGAACATCGCCATCGAGACGCCCCACGCGAGCTGCTGAACCTTTCGCTTCTTCGAGTACTGGCGCAGCAGCAAGAATGCGAAGACGGTGCTCACCGCCGCCGCGATCAGCGGGAAGACGATCACGCGGTCTCCTCCGCCGGCTGCTCGTCGTCACGGAGCCGCCGTCGCAAAATCTTCCCTGTGTCCGTGTGCGGGAGCTGATCAACGAACTCCACGACCTGCGGGCACTTGAAGCGCGCGATCGAACGCTTGCAGAACTCGATGATCTCTTCCTCCGTCGCCGAAGTGCCGGGCTTGAGGACGACGACCGCCTTCACGGCTTCACCGGTATAGGGGTGCGGCACGCCAACGACCGCCGCCTCCGCCACCTTCGGGTTGCGGTACAACGCCTCTTCCACCTCGCGCGGATACACGTTGAATCCCGACACGATGATGAGATCCTTCTTTCGATCGACGAGGAACAGATAGCCGTCTTCGTCTTCGTACGCGACGTCCCCGGTACGGAACCACCCGTCGCGCACCGCTTCGGCCGTCGCCGCGTCGTCGTGCCAGTAGCCTCGGAAGACGTTGGGTCCACGGACGGCGATCTCGCCCGGGTCGCCGTCTTCCACGTCGTCGCCTTGTTCATCGAGCAGCCGGAGCTCGACATCGGGCAGCGGCTTGCCGATCGAGTCCGGCTTGGCCTCGGCGCCCATCGCGTTCGACGTCACGCCGGGCGACGTCTCGGTCAGCCCGTACCCTTCCCAGATCGTGATGCCGAGTCGCCGCTCGAAATCCTCGAGCACCGGCCCCGGAAGCGGCGCGGCCCCGGACACGGCAAGACGCACTTTGGAGAGATCGCGCTTCTCCACGTTCGGCGTCGACAGCCACGCGACGAACATCGGCGGTGCGCCGAAGATCACCGTGATGCCGTGACGTTCGATCGCGTCCAGCGACGCGACCGGGTCGAAGCGCTCTTGCAGCACGGCGGTCGCTCCGACTCGAAAGGTCAGCCCGAGGCTCACGTTCAGCGCATAGATGTGGAACATCGGTAGCACCAACAGAACGACGTCGGTTTCGGCTTCGCTCAGCAGCGGGACGCGATGCATCTGCTCGAGGTTGGCCATCAAGTTGCCGTGCGTCAGCATCGCGCCCTTGGGCTTGCCCGTCGTGCCGCTCGTATAGGGAAGGCACGCAAGGTCCTCCTCACCGATCGTCGCCGACGGCGGCGCCTCACCGCGGCCGATCATCTGATCCCAGCCCATCGTGCCGATCGGCGAGCCACCGCCGACCACCACGACGTGCTCGAGCATCGGAAGCGTCTCGCGCAACCCGTCCACCGCACGCAAGAACGGCTCCGCGACGACAACAGCGCGCGCCTCTGCATCGGCCAGGATGAACGAGACTTCGTCGGCGGTGTACATCGTGTTGAGAGGGACCATCACGCCACCGGCACGTTCGATCCCGAGATACGCATAGACGAAATGGGGGATGTTGTGCACGAGCACTCCCACCCGATCGCCCTTCCGGATACCGAGCGACGCGATGCCCGCAGCGGCCTGCTCGATCGACCGCTCGAGCTCGCCGTACGTGATGGGCTTGTCTTGAAAGATCAGCGCAGCCTTGTCCGGAAGGCGAGCAGCCGTCTCCTTGACGATGTCCGCGACGTTCATGCGCGCGCGCTCATTCTCCGAGGAACGCTCCGCGCGCGCTCAACGCGTCCTGTACCGCGGCGACGTCCAGCGCCCGTAGCAAGGTCCTCGTCCGAGCAGCCATCGCGCCGGCGATCCCCGCCGCTTCGCCCTGTGCCATCGACGGCGCGATGACCCGCGTCGATGCGAGCGCTTCGTGGGTCGCGCTGATACAGCGGCCGGCAACGAGCAGGTTGTCCACCCCCTGGACGAGCAACGACCGATACGGTACCTGGTAGTAGGCGCCTTCATCGAGCCAGACGTACTGGGTTTCCGTTCCGGCAACGTGGAACTCTTGCGGCCAGGCGCCGCACGCGATCGCATCGTCGAACCGCGCAGCACCGAGAACATCGTCACCCGTCAGCTCGTAGTCGCCGCGCGCGCGCCTCGTCTCTCGCACGCCGAGCTGGGTCGGCGTGTCGGCGAAGTACGCGTGCTCGAACCCCGGCATGTTCTCGATGAGGAAACGGCCGGCCTTCTCTGCCTCGGCCCGGCCGGCGATCTCCGCGGCCGTCGCCTCGAACGGGTCGGTCATGTCCGGGGAGTGCCCGTCGACCCCGATCCGGGTCATCGCTCCGTAGACCTCTCCTTTGCGCGGCGTCGGCAGCACCGCGCCTCCCGTCCGCGACAGCCCCCATTCGCGACCGGTCGTCTGGAGCAACTTGTTCAGCTTGTCCAGCCCTGCCGCGTACGCCGCGGCGACGTCCACGTCCTGCATCAGGAATTGCATCGAGGGGAACTGCCGCTGGCCGGGTCCGCCGAGGTCGGTGGCGAGCCCGGCGTGATGAACGACGTCTGCATCGCCGCTCGCGTCGACGAACACCGAACCGGTCACTGCGAGCGGCCCCCGCTTCGAGCCGACGACGACCGCGTCGATCGTCGAGCCGGTGCGTGCAACGTCGGTGACCGAGCAGTGCAGCAACGGCGTGAGGTTCGGCTCACCGGTCACCAGCCGGTCGGCGAGGAACTTGTATGCCCAGGGGACGTAGAGGAAGACCGCTGTTTCTTTGAACGGCACCGGGCCACCACCGAGCCCAATCGCCGCGATGGCATCGGCCCACTCCCCCGCGAACCCGCGGCACACCCGATCGAAACCGTCCGGACTCTTGCGGTACAAACCGCAGATCGTTCCGACCCACGCTGCGGTGGCGTTCCCGCCGAAGAAGCCGTATCGCTCGATGAGCACCGTGCGGGCGCCGGCGCGCGCGGATGCGATGGCCGCCGCCAAGCCGGCCGACCCCCCGCCGACCACCACCACGTCGGCTTCGGCGACGACGTCGGCGTTCCGTTCTTTCACCCGGATCTGCTTCGCCATGACCGCGCGCAAGTCTACGAGCGGGCCGTGTCCGATTCATCCATGCATAGACAGAAACGCCTAGAAACTGGCCCACATTGCCCACTGATCGCGCTCAAGTCACCTCCCTGAGCGCCGATAGAACCACTGGAGATTGCAGGATAGGTGCGAGCCTGAACTGCAGGCCTGTTTCCACGACAAAGGCAAACCCGCCGCAAGGCGGGGACGCAAAGCCACGGGACCTTCCGCAGGGGTCAGCCGGGTTGCCGAAGGAGACGACGGAACGCATCGCCCGTCGATCCAAGGCGTCAAAGCCGTGGAGAGGCGGGCTTGTTGTTTCAGGCCCTGAACCAAGGGGCCGAACATGGGAAAGCGATTCGTTTCCGGGACGCTGCTTGTCTCGATGATGATCGCAGGGATCGTCACGATCTCTGCAGGAACAGCTTCCGCATCCACAGCGAGTGACGAGTCTCGCTTCGTTTCTTTGATCAACTACGAGCGCACGACCGACACGAAGTCGTGGTCGTGTGGCCGGGCCGGCGGCCTCAACTCCCTCGCGGTTTACAGCGATCTGGTGGCGGTTGCGCGCAAGCACAGCCAGCAGATGGCGGCGAAGGGCACGATCTGGCACGACTCGAGCACGTGGAACTCCGTCAGCGGCTGGAGCGAGTACGGCGAGAACGTCGGCATGGGCCCGAGCGATATCTCCGATCCGGTCGGGAACCTGCACACCGCGTTCATGAACTCGTCCGAGCACTGCCAGAACATCCTCTGGTCGCACACCAACCCGACGTTCAACCAGGTTGGGGTCGGCGTCGTCATCTCGAACAACACGATGTACGTGACGGAGATCTTCGTGCGGCGCGGCTCGAGCTCGACCTCGACCACGTACCACCGCAGCACGACGACTCGACGCACGACGACGACGGCGCGGCGCACGACGACCTACCACCCAGTTGCCTCGGTGACCCACACCGCGCAAGCGGCAGCGAAGCCGAAGCCGAAGCCGCTCGCGCCTCCGCCGGTCGCGACCCCGCAAACGGTGGCGCTCCTGGTGCAGATGATGGGCATGGATTCCGACAACGTCGATCCAGCGACGGGAGCTGCTGCAGCGTCTTAAGGGGAGTCTCCGCCTCACGGCGGAACGAGACCCATCTCCGCGCCCCGGGGCTTCGGCCCCGGGGCCGGCCCCCTTTCGGGGTCGAATTAACATTCTCGTCGCGCGCGCATCCTGCGTCCTCGGTAGCATCTGTCGTGAGGGGAC